>JAFVBU010000085.1 GCA_017479805.1 Ruminococcus sp. | reverse complement strand
CTTGAACTTGACAATATGGCTCGTCTTATGAAGCTGGCTGTTGAGTACGGACGCTCTATCGGCTTCAAGGGCGATTTCTACATCGAGCCTAAGCCAAAGGAGCCTACAAAGCACCAGTACGACTTCGATACCGCTACAGTTCTCGGCTTCCTGAGAAAGTACGGTCTCGACAAGGATTTCAAGATGAACATTGAGGCTAACCACGCTACTCTTGCACAGCACACATTCCAGCATGAGCTCTGTGTTGCAAGAACAAACGGCGCTTTCGGTTCCATCGACGCTAACCAGGGCGATCCTCTCCTCGGATGGGATACAGACCAGTTCCCCACAAATATCTACGACACAACAATGTGTATGTACGAGGTCATCAAGGCAGGCGGCTTCACAAACGGCGGTCTCAACTTCGATGCTAAGGCAAGACGTGGCAGCTTCACAGCAGAGGATATCTTCTACAGCTACATCGCTGGTATGGACGCATTCGCTCTCGGCTTCAAGGCTGCAAGCAAGCTCATCGCTGACGGACGTATCGACAGCTTCATTTCCGACCGTTACTCCTCATGGAGCACAGGTATCGGTCTCGATATCATCTCAGGCAAGGCTGACATGGCTGCTCTTGAAAAGTATGCTCTCGAAAAGGGCGAGGTAACAGATTCTATCTCCAGCGGCAGACAGGAGTTACTGGAATCCATCGTTAACAACGTTATCTTCAATCTTTAATCAAGTTCCTCATCCGTGGGATCACGGATAACGATATCAGGCTGTCCCACATATAATATGTAATATGTGGGACGCCGAACACACCAAATTTATATTTATGGAGGTCATTAAAATGAAAAAGGTATTATCAGTACTTTCCGCAGTTGCACTTCTCGCCTCAATGACTGCTTGCGGCAGCACATCCGAGGGCAGCGAGGCGTCTTCATCCTCAAACACAGAATCATCAGCAGCAGATTCTTCCGCTGATGAGTGCTCTGAGTCATCCAAAGCCGATACAGGCAGCAGCGAGGGTAAGACTACTCTGAACATCTGGTCATTCACAGAAGAAGTTCCCGGCATGGTTCAGAAGTACATCGATACACACCCCGATTTTGCGGCTAAGTACGACATTGAAACAACTGTTATCCCTACAACAGACCAGAACTATCAGCCTGCTCTTGACCAGGCTCTGGCAGCAGGCGGTAAGGAAGCTCCCGATCTTTACTGTGCAGAGGCTGCTTTCGTTCTGAAGTATACACAGGGCGACGCTTCAAGCTATGCTTGCCCATACAAGGATCTGGGAATCGACGTTGATGCTGAGACATCGGCTGCTGAGATCGCTCCTTACACAATTGATATCGGTACAAACACAAACGGCGACCTGGTTGGTCTCGGCTATCAGGCTACAGGCGGCGCATTCATCTACAGACGCTCTATCGCTGAAGAAGTATTCGGCGACGATTCACCCGAGACAGTAGCAGATGCTATCGGCGGCGGCTCAAACAGCTGGGATAAGTTCTTCGAGGCTGCTGAGACTCTCAAGGGCAAGGGCTACGGTATCGTATCAGGCGACGGTGATATCTGGCACGCTGTTGAGAACAGCTCTGACAAGGGCTGGATCGTTGATGGCAGCCTGACTATCGATCCTAAGCGTGAAGCATTCCTCGACCTGTCCAAGCAGCTCAAGGATAACGACTACCACAACGATACTCAGGACTGGCAGGAAGGCTGGTTCGCTGATATGAAGGGCGAAGGCGGAAAGGGCATCCTCGGCTTCTTCGGTCCTGCATGGCTCATCAACTACACGATTGCTCCTAACTGCGGCGGCGAGGCTGTAGGCGAAGGCACATACGGCGACTGGGGCGTTTGCGAGCCTCCGATCGGCTTCTTCTGGGGCGGTACATGGGTACTCGCTAACAAGGACAGCGAGCACAAGGACGCTCTCGGCGAGATCATCAGATGGATCACTCTCGATACCTCTGAGGACGGTCTCCAGTATCAGTGGGCTAACGGAACATACGCAGACGGCGGCACAAAGGACGCTGTTGCTTCTTCAGCAGTAATGGCTAAGTCCAACGGTGAGCTTGATTTCCTCGGCGGACAGAATATGTTCGATATCTTCCAGAAGGCTAACGCTTACGCAAACGGTAAGAACCTCACTCAGTACGATGAGTCAATCAACGCTCTCTGGCGTGATCAGGTTCGTCAGTACACAGCAGGCGCTAAGAGCAGAGATGAAGCTATCGAAGACTTCAAGATGAACGTAGCTGACACTCTCGATGTTAACGTTGACTGATTCAATGCCACATAAATATAAACAAGAAAGCTGATTCAGCGCAGGCAGGGTGTGCCGAGGGGTGTACCCTGCCTTAACTGAACGGCTGCAAAAAGGAGGTCATGGCGTTGCCTAATAAGCAGCACAAGGGTATCAGCTATGCAAAGTACGGATACCTTTTCAGTTTACCCTTTATTGTGGCTTTTCTGATATTCTCACTTTATCCCACCATCTACACTCTGATCCTCGGTTTTACCGACTGTAAGGGTCTGGGAAATACAGACTGGCATATTCTTGAACATCCTTTCGACAACTTCAAGAACGTTATTCACAACAAGTCTTTTGTGATATCCTTAAAGAACACTATCACGATCTGGCTGATGAACTTCTTCCCCCAGATCACTATCGCTCTCCTGCTTACGGCATGGTTCACCTCCCGAAGCAATGAGATCAAGGGCAAAGGCTTCTTCAAAGTCGTATTCTATATGCCCAACATCATCACAGCAGCTACAGTAGCTGTACTCTTCAAAGCAATTTTTGCTTACCCTATCGGCCCTGTGAACGATCTTCTTCTTTCATCAGGTGTAAAGGATACCGCTTACAACTTCCTCGTAAGCAAATCCGCAGCAAAGCTCATCGTAGCTTTCATACAGTTCTGGACATGGTACGGAAATACCATGATCGTCCTTATCTCAGGCGTTCTGGGTATCAGCCCTGATATCTACGAAGCAGCAGAGATCGACGGCGCTAACGGCGTTCAGACATTCTTCAAGATAACAATCCCCAACCTTAAAACAGTCCTGCTCTATACTCTGGTAACTTCTCTTGTCGGCGGTCTTAATATGTACGATATCCCGAAGGTATTCCTCGACGGCGGTCCTGACAACGCAACACTTACAACAAGTGTTTACATCCAGAAGCAGGCATTCAGCGGAAGCTATCTCTACAACAAGGCTTCAGCAGCAAGTATGATAATGTGGGTGATCATCGTTATATGCTCGGCTGTACTGTTCTGGATAATGCGTGATAAGGATGAGGCTAAATTGAATAAGGAGATCAAGCTCGCCCAGAAAAAAGCAAAGCTGATCGCAGAAAGCGGGGGTAAAGAATGGCTGTAAGAAAGAAAAATGCTTCTAACAGAGCGTTTATAATATCTGCTTACGTGTTCTGTGCTTTCCTGACCGTACTCAGCCTGCTTCCTTTCATAATAATGATCGTGAACGCAACAAGAAGTACATATCAGATACAGCAGCACGCTATCTCACTTGTACCGTCACACTTCTTAAAGTCCAACTTTGAAGTGCTCAAAGACAAGGGCTCATTCAACGCTTTCAAGGGCTTCAAGAACTCTCTCATCATCTCAGTGGGCGCAACAGCTTGTACCATTTACTTTTCAACAATGACAGCTTTTGCCCTGGTTGCATATGACTGGAAGCTGAGAAAACCGTTCTTCACATTTATCATGGCAGTTCTCATGATCCCTGCACAGGTAACAAGTATCGGTTTCTACCAGTTCATGTACAAGATACACATGACCAACAACTTCCTGCCTCTTATTCTTCCTGCAATCGCAGCACCGACCTGTGTATTCTTCATGCGACAGTACATGATACCGTCGCTTCCGATGGAGATACTCCAGTCCGCAAGAATCGACGGCGCAGGAGAATTCAGGATATTCAACCAGATAGCACTCCCGATGATGAAGCCTGCAATGGCAACACAGGCAATATTCTCGTTCGTATCCTCATGGAACCAGTTGTTCCTGCCATCGATACTCATTACAAAGAATGAGAAGTTCACCATGCCAATGATGGTAGCGCTCCTTAACGGAGACATCTACAAGACCGAATACGGTTCGGTATACCTCGGACTTTTCCTGACAGTACTTCCTCTGCTGGTAGTATACTTCCTGTTATCGAAGTATATCATCGCAGGTGTAGCACTTGGCGGTGTAAAGGGCTGATACAAAAGAATATTACAATTTTCCACCTTAAATAAAGGACTCCCTGAGCTTTCAGAAATGACGGCTCAGGGAGTTCTTTGTGTTTAGTAAGCAGTAAGTAGTGAGTAGAAATCAGTAGGGGGCGCACAGTGTGCGCCCGTAAATTCAACCAAAGAGGATAATACATTCGTAGGGGCGCTTTCCGAGCGCCCGTCGGTTACGCATTAAATTTGCCTTGTAGGGGCGCCCTTTGGGCGTCCTCGGATATCCAATGCAAATCGGTTGTATCATTGTTTTTTGAGGGCCGCCGAAGGCAGCCCCTACAAAATAACATGAAACCATGCACGAATTTACTAACGTCGAGCGAAAGCAGAGTAAAAGTGCCGCAGAGCGTAACGAGCTTTGCGAGTGGGAGCGTGGGTGTGGTTGCCCGAATGTGAGGCAGGATTCTGTCTGAACATGAGGGTATGTCGGCATTGGATTTAAAGCCGACCAAGCTGACGCCAGCTTGCGCCCCTACATTCTCCATTCTCAATTCTCAATTCTCAATTCCCAACGCATAACGATAACAAAAGGGGCGCACCGTGTGCGCCCCTCTACTTTCTACTTTCTGATTACTAATTACTAATCTCTGATTACTAATCACTGATTACTGACAACTGAAAGGATCACCAATGCCTTGCATAGATAACATCGTCCATTTTAAGGTCACGTTCAAGGCTGAGGGTGGTCGTATCCTTATTGATAACAGCCAGCTCAATGCCGAGTATCCTTGCAAGATCCTGCACAGTCCTGTCGGAAATATCGTAGGAGAGAACTGTGTGATGAGCGCCGCCTGCGATTATCCAGCATTCAAGTCCCTCAAGGAACGACGGTGCAGGCTTCCACATTGTTCTTGCAACAGGGAGGTTCGGCATACTCTGGAACGGCTTCTCACAGGTAACGTCCTGTGCGATAAGTCTCAGTCTGCCGCCGATATCGATGAGCGAGAGAGCCTTTGCGCTGCCTGCCTTGCCCTCGAATACCAGTCTTGCAGGGTCTTCCTTGCCGCCGATGCCGAGATGGTGCACCTCTATGCGTGGACGGTCTGCTGCGATGGACGGGCAAACCTCAAGCATATGCGAGCCGAGAATAAGCTCATGCTGATAGTCGTAGGTGTAGTCCTCCATGAATGAGGTGTTTCCCTCGGGGTACATTGCTTTAACGATGGCTGTGAGACCTGCTGTTTTCCAGTCGCCCTCTGCGCCGAAGCCGTATCCCTTTGACATAAGGTGCTGCGAAGCCAGACCCGGGAGCTGCTTCATGCCGTGGAGGTCTTGGAAGGTGTTGGAGAATGCCATAGCGCCCTCTCTTTTCAGTATCTTCTCAATGCCTATTTCCTCACGTGCCTGATATCTGATAGCCTCGGTGTCCTCCTCCTTGAAGTCGTACAGCTTAGCGTACTCAGCCATGAGAGCGTCTGTCTCAGCCTCGGTGACAGCGTTCATTTCTTCCACAAGATCGCCTACAGCAAAGGTGTTCACCTGCCAGCCCATGATGAGCTGTGCCTCGACCTTGTCGCCCTCGGTAACGGCTACCTCACGCATATTATCGCCGAAACGAACTATTTTCAGCGACTTGCTGAAAATTGCGCCAACTGCGGCTCTCTGCCAGTCTGCTATCTTAGCCTGAACCTCTGCCGACTTCCAGTGACCTGCGACTACCGATCTTGGCATTCTCAGACGAGCGCCGATGAAGCCGTGTTCACGGTCGCCGTGAGCGGACTGGTGGAGGTTCATGTAGTCCATATCTATCTCCTCGTTGGGGATAGTCTCGTTGAACTGTGTGTGGAAGTGCAGCCACGGCTTCTGGAGAAGTGCAAGACCGTTTATCCACATCTTGGAGGGGGAGAAGGTGTGACAGAATGTGATAACACCTGCACACTCATCGTCATAGTTTGCTTCCTTGACTATCTTTTCTATCTCGCTCTCAGTCTTTGCGGTGAGCTTGTATTCAACAGGGAACGGCAGACCTTTCAGTCCGTCAACGATTATTTTGGAGTTCTCCTCAACCTGTCTGAGCGTTTCCTCGCCGTATAAGAACTGTGAGCCGGTAATAAACCAAAATTTCATATTATACCATCCTTTTCATATCGTTCAGAGCTGCCGCACGTTCTGCTTCAAGTCCTTCACGGAACAGCTTCATGTAATTGTTCATGCCGTCGATATCCTCCTGCTTCGGTGATACCCGACTTCCTTTCATATCGGCAAATACACGCTCGGCAAGGAACTGCCTGAGTGTTTCGCCGTCATTCTTCTCAGCCATATAAGCCGCAAGGAGAGCTATTCCCCATGCGCCGCCCTCGCCTGCCGCTTCCATAAGAGTTACATCTGTCTCTAAAGCCGCCGCAAGGAAATTCTGGCTGGGAACGGGGGTCTTGAAAAGTCCTCCGTGTGCGTATATCTGCTCCAGCTTCACATTTTCCTCCTTTGTGAGGATATCCATGCCCGATTTCAGCGCCGCCATGCAGGAATACACAAGGCTTCGCATGAGATTTTCGATGGTGAACTGTGAATCAAGAGTTCTTATCATCATTGGTCTGCCGTTCTGCAGCCCGATAACAGGCTCGCCTGAGAAGCAGTTGTAGGTGACGATACCGCCGCAGTCGGGGTCGCCCTTTGCGGCAAGGTCGTACAGCTTATCGTAAAGCTGTCCCTTTGGCATATCATTTCCCACGCTTCCGAGAAGTCCGCCGAACATATTCACCCACTGGTCAAGGTCGGTGGTGCAGTTGTTGCAGTGCACCATAGCCACGGGAGCGCCCTCGGGAGTAGTAACTGTGTCTATCTCCGTGTGAACGCCTGAAAGGGGCTTTTCGAGGACTGCCATTGAGAATATGGAAGTGCCTGCGGAGACATTGCCTGTTCGTGGAGTTATGCTGTTTGTGGCAGCCATGCCTGTCTGTGCATCGCCCTCGGGGGGACAAAGGGGAACGCCTGCTTTGAATGTTCCCGTGGGGTCAAGGAGAAGTGCGCCCTTTTCGGTGAGAGTTCCTGCACACTTGTCAGCGCTGACTATCTCGGGGAGTATTTCGAGTATGCCCTTTTTCAGCTCCGAGCCCTTGACAAGCTGTGTGAACTTTTCAGCCATAGCCATGTCATAGCCGCAGGTATTTGGGTCGATAGGGAACATTCCCGAAGCGTCGCCTGTGCCGATGAGCTTTTTGTCGGTGAGCAGGAAGTGTACATATCCCGCAAGTGTCGTAATGAAGCGGACATTGCCTATATGCGGCTCTTTGTTGAGTATAGCCTGATAGAGATGAGCAACGCTCCAGCGCTGGGGGATGTTGAAATCGAAAGCCTCCGTAAGCCTGTCAGCGGCTTCCTCGGTCATAGTGTTGCGCCAGGTCCTGAACGGGACAAGCAGATCATCGGCACTGCCAAAGGGCAGATAGCCGTGCATCATTGCCGATATTCCCATAGCCGCCGCAGAGGTCAGCTTTACGCCGAATTTTTCCTCAACGTTCTTCATAAGGTCTGCAAAGCAAGCCTGCAAACCGCTTTTTATAGCCTCGTCGGAGTAAGTCCAGACACCGTCTGCAAGCTGGTTCTGCCAGTCGTGGACACCGTATGCCATCGGCTCATGGCTGATGCCGATGAGGACAGCCTTTATTCTCGTTGAGCCGAATTCTATGCCGATAACAGCTTTTCCGTCCTGAATTATCTTCTTTTCCATGCGCCTTACTCCTTTGAACCTGTTTTTCTTCTCTGTGCGATGATTACGCTCTGTATCACAAGGAACAGACAAAGCATACCTGCGATGGTGATACCCGTCCACCATGCCTGATCCAGACCAACTGATGATACGATGTTCTGGATGAGAGCCAGTGACATTGCACCGAAAAGTGTACCGATGATATTTCCCACACCGCCTGTGAGCATGGTTCCGCCGATGATGGATGAAGCGATAGCGTTCATTTCAGCGCCCGAAGCGTGTGAAGCCGAGCCTGAGCCAACGTGCATGAAGTAGACGAATCCGCCCACGCCTGCGAGAAGTCCGCATATAAGGTGGGAGAGGAAAACGGTCTTTTTAACGTTGATACCCAGCATAAGTGCACTCTGACGGTTTCCGCCCACAGCGTAGAAGTTTCTGCCTGTTTTAGTCCATTTCAGTGTGAAGAAAAGGACTGCCACAACGAGGAGAGCAACTACCACACCTATTTCAATGTAAGCGTTTACGTACACGCCCTTTTTGTTCACTGAGCCGAGGAAGGGGATGGTGATACGTGTTTCCTTTAAGTCAACGAAGGACTGGTTTACTACATTGAAAGGGTTTGTGTTGACGATGGTGGTCATGCCACGTGCGAAGAACATACCTGCGAGAGTTACGATAAACGGCTGTATCTCCAGATATGCCACAAGGAAGCCCTGCACCAGTCCGAATGCCAGACCGATACCGAGAGCGATGAGCATGGATACCACAACATTGCCGCCGTGATAGTCCAGATAGACCGCACAGCACATACTTACCAGAGCGGTCACGCCGCCAACGGAAATATCGATGCCGCCTGTTATCATGACCAGTGTCATGCCGCAGGAAAGAATGATGAGAGCCGCATTTGCGTTCATGATGTTGAACAGCGTCTGAGGCTTGAGGAAGCCCTCACGGAGGAACAACACAGCGCAGAGGTACATGAGGATGAACACGATTATGGTTATGGACATGAGCAGATTTGTGTCTGTCATGCGCTTTATGCGGTTTGCGAAGCCGCCTGTTGTCTTTGGTGCTGACATATCACATACCCCCTCATCCACGTTTTGCCGCACCGTCGGGAGTGCGGAGCTTTCTGAAAAATGCCGATGTCTTTTCTCTTACGGTAGGAGCGCTTATGACCACGAGGATTATAACGACTACAGCCTTGTATGCTGAAAGAGCGTCGGACTGAACGTCGAACTTATAAAGTGTGGTGGTCAGGAACTGGATAACGTAAGCGCCGAGTACGGATGTACTCATGTTGAATTTACCGCCGCTGAGAGCGTTTCCGCCCAGAGCAACAGCGAGGATAGCGTCCATTTCGATATCCTTTGCGATGACCGAGTAGTTGATGGTGGAAAGACGGCTTACCTTGATAAGACCTGCAACAGCCACACAAACACCGAGGAGCACGTAGGTTCCCAGCTTGATTATCTCGGGATTGAGACCGTTAAGGCGGGCTGTCTTTTCGTTGATACCTACGGACTGAACGTAAAGTCCGAGGTTAGTGAATTTAAGAAGTGCCCATGTTGCAATGAACACCAGTATAGCGATAAAGAAAGGCGTAGGTATCGGGATACCGGGGATATAGCCGCCGAAGTAGGAGAATCTTGCTTCGGTTATCATAGGAAGCTCATTGTTGTTGACCCATGCGGCAATGGAGCGTCCTGCGGTAAAGAGTATGAGAGTTGCGACCATTGGCTGGATCTTGAAGAACGCCACCAGTGCGCCGTTGAAAGCACCGCAGAGCATAGCCGCCAGCAGGCTGACGAGGAAAGCTACGATGATAGGGGAGTGGAGCACCTCGGGACGGGTATCCGTGCCGCAGAGGACTCTCAGGAGAACGCTTCCGCTGATGGCAATAGTTGCGCCCACGGAAATATCCTGTCCGCCCGAAGCCGCTGTAACGAGGGTCATGCCGATAGCGAGTATGGCAAGCTCCGAGCCGTAGTCGATGATTGTTATGAGATAGCCCGAAAGTACGGGGTCTCCGTTACTGTTGTGACCTAATGAAATTTTGAAGAATGACGGGTCTGCGATGAGATTGAATACAGCGAGCAGGAGAAGTGCCGCAAGTGGGATAAGTATCTGATTATGCAGCAGTCTGCTGAGGAAGCTGTCTTGGGTTGTTGGTTTAGCCGCCATTGCTTTCACCTCCTGCAATAGTATTCATAATTGTATTCTGAGTGAGCTGATCGCCTGTCAGCTCGCCTACAAGACGGCGGTCACGCATGACCAGAAGTCTTGAACAGGTTCGGAGCATTTCGTCTGTCTCCGAGGATATAAATGTTACGCTCATGCCCTCCGAAGCCAGCTTCAGCACCAGCTTCTGGATATCCACCTTTGTACCGACGTCGATACCACGTGTCGGCTCGTCGAGTATGAGGTATTTTGGGTGGGTGAGCAGCCATCTTCCGAGGATGACCTTTTGCTGATTGCCGCCCGAAAGTGACTTTATGGGAGTATTGGTCGAGGCTGTCTTGATATCGAGCAGCTTTATGTACTCGTCAGCGAACTTTTCAGCCTCCGCACGGGAGAATGGCTTGAAGAAGCCTTTTTTCACCTGCAAAGCGAGGATGATGTTCTCACGCACCGACAGGTCGCCGATAATGCCGTCACGCTTTCTGTCCTCGGGGAGATAGGCGATGCCGTTCTTCATGGCGTCGATGGGCTTGTTGATGTTTACCTCCTTGCCCTCCATCCTGACAGTGCCGCCTGTGACCTTGTCAGCGCCGAAAATAGCACGCACACACTCGCTTCGTCCCGAGCCGAGAAGACCCGTAAATCCGTTGACCTCGCCCTTGCGGAGGTGGAAATCGAAAGGCTTGATACCCTGATTGGAGCAAAGCGCCTTAGCTTCGTAAAGGGGAGTGCTGTCCTTTGCGCTGAAAGATGGGCTGTCGTTCTTGATGTCAGCCATATCGTCCACTTCCTTGCCGAGCATTTTCGATACAAGCTGAACTCTCGGCATTTCTGCGATATCGTATTCACCCACGAGCTGACCATCACGGAGCACCGTTATCCTGTCGCAGACCTCATAGACCTGATCGAGGAAGTGGGTGACGAATATCATGCCTACTCCACGGGCTTTCAGGTCACGCATAAGACCGAACAGCTTTTCTGTTTCCGATTCGTCCAGCGAGGAAGTAGGCTCATCGAGGATGAGCACGCTGCATTCCATATCCACGGCTCTTGCGATAGCCACCATCTGCTGAACGGCGATGGAGCAGCTTCCAAGCTGCCGGGTGGGGTCTACAGCGATACCGAGGGAATCAAGGAGAGTTTTGGTGCGTTGGTTGATATTTTTCCAGTTGACCATCCTGCCCTCGCCTCTGCCGATGAAGATATTTTCGGCTACCGAGAGGTTGGGGCAGAGAGAAATTTCCTGATAAACAGTACTGATACCGACCTGCTGGGCTTCCTGCGGAGACCGTATCTGCACAGCATCTTTGTGACCTTTTATGAAAATATCGCCCGAGTCCTTTACGTGAACGCCTGTGAGTACCTTTATGAGAGTGGATTTTCCTGCGCCGTTCTCGCCCATGAGAGCCATTATCTCTCCCTCACGGAGGGTCAGGTCAACATTTTGGAGTGCCTTGACGCCCGGGAATGATTTATATATTCCCCGCATTTCAAGCAGTGAATTCTCATTCATAATGTTCCTCCTAAAAATAAGTGCGGGGACATACAGTAATTTCCATATGACTCACCGCACTGACACTATTTAAATAAGATAAGGAATGATCCATTAATTTATACTTAAAACCTTACGCATTGGGAAACTGCGTCAGTTCATATGAACTGCGGCTTAAATACCAAAGTTGTCAACATCCTCCTGAGTGATGGTTGAAGCGTCGAAGCCCTTTTCGTCCATGATTATGGTCTTGTTGGCTACTGTACCGCCGCTTTCAAGAGTGTCGATGATGTCCTTGATGTAGGATGACTGGAAAGGATTGCACTGTCCGTCGTAGTTCCAGTTCTGAGCGAGGAGTTCTTCAAGAGCCCACTTGTTGCAGTCGAAGCCCATTACAACAACGTCCTTGCCGACGCCGTGGGAGATATTAGCCTTATCCAGAGCGGCAACAGCGCCCTTAGCCATATCGTCATTTTCAGCGTAGATAACGTTGAACTCCTTGCCTGAGTCGATAGCGGACTGAACGATCTGCTGAGCCTTTTCAGCGTTCCATTCAGCGGTCTGCTGTGTAACTATATTCCAGCCAAGCTCCTTCGCTGTATCGTCGAGAGCGCCTGAGCGTCCCTTCTGAGCAGCCGAGCCCATTACACCCTGAAGGTGGATGATATCGTATGACGGGAGATCCTGACTCTTGAGCCAGTCAACAGCGGTCTGACCCTCCTTAGCCATATCCGAAACGATGGAAGCAGCGTAAAGGCTCTCATCAGCGTCAATGGTACGGTCAAAGAGTATTACCTCAACACCTGCTGCCTGAGCGTCTTTGAGGACTGAGTCCCAGCCTGCTGTGTCGGCAGCGGAGAGGAGGAGATAGTCCACCTCGTCCTGTATGAACTTCTGAGCGTGAGTGATCTGCTCGTCGTTCTTCAAGCTGTAGGCGAAAGAAGCGTCATAGCCGTTTTCCTTAGTGAAAGCAGCTTTGAGGTCCTTGTCGTTAGCAGTACGGTAGCCCGACTCGTTGGGGTCGTTGTTGATGATGCCGACCTTGATGAGCTTGTCAGTGGAAGCAGGGGCTGCTGAGCTGCTTTCGTTAGAGTTGTTGTTTGTGCTCTCGCTTGATGAGCCGTTTGAGCTGCTGCATCCTGCACTCATTGCAGCGATGAGAAGTGAACTTGCAGCGATGGATAAAACTTTTTTTACATTCATAATAATGCTCCTCCATAATAATTGGTATGTGTTCTGAAAGATCCACGCAGTTGTCAGAACAATTTACCCATAGATTTTAATATCGACCTGAACTTGTACTTACATTATAATCAATTTGTACATACATTTATACCGAAAATGTTATCGGAAATGTTTGAATTCTTTTGAACATGATAAAAGAATTTGGGACTTATTACATTTAAAAAAATTTAGCTGAATTTATCAGCCATAATTATTAATGCGACAATAAAAAATATATAAAAGCGGCGAAGCCGCCAAACACCGGGAGTCCAGAGGGATCACATCCCTTTGGCAGGGAGGTGTGCGAGGAGGGGCGGCGCCCCTCCTAAAAGGTAGTAAAGCAAGCGCAGCTATGCTTTACGGCTGTTTAACAAGCACCACCCTCGGCTTGACCGACGAAATAATTGTCGTTTTGGCTAAAGTCTAACAGCTCCTTTACGGATAACAATTAGCCGTGCTCTGAAACTGTCTGGGTGTCTGACCCGTGTACTTCTTGAATATCTGGCTGAAATAGCGGTAATCACGGAAGCCCACATCGTAGGCTATCTCGTATATCATCTTGGAAGTACAGCAAAGCAGCTCCTTTGAGCGCCTTATCCTCACATTGGTCAGGTATTCCGAAAGATTCTGACCGATCTCACGCTTGAAAAGTGCACTCAGATACGATGGGCTGAGACCGACTGCCTCTGCAACGGAACGCAGAGAGATATTTTCGTCCATGTAGTTATTGTCAATGTGGTCTTTCGCCTTGTAGACTATGCCGAAGCTGTTGTCGTGAGCGCTTTCGATGCGCCATTTTACGCACTGTTTCAAAAGCCGGCACAGAAGCTCTGCCGCTTCCTCCGATGTCTGTAATCTTCCCTGCAATTCATCTGCCGAGCCGAATTCCTCCGCAAACCTTTCGCCCGATATGCCGACAGTTCTGGCGAAGCTCTGAGCGGATATGTATATATCCATACATATATAAAGTCTGACCATCAGTGAATCACATTCATGGAAATGAGTCTCCTCCAGTACCGATGCAAGAACACTCTCACAGCTTTCGAGGCTGCCGCTCTGCATCAGAGACTCGATACGCTTGATATCAGGGCGCCTGATATCGTAACGTTTATCATCCGATAAAAATTCTGACATATTGTTCACCACCTGAATAGAATAATTTATCATCCTCATAAATCATCGGGAAAGCCTTATTTTTGTCTTTTTAATTGGCTTTCCGTCGGGCAGCGCTGTGCCGCCGAATTCCTGTCAGTGGTAATTGAAGGGTCAAATAGTCTTGACCGAGTTCCTTTCGATAAGCTCAGGCTCAAAGTAGGAGTTGAGCGGCTGGTCGGAATGTGAGTTGATGAGCTTCAACAATGTTTCTGCCGCACACTCTCCCAGCTTGCTGTGAGGGTGATGAACGGTAGTCAGCGGAACATCGCAGATAGAAGCCATCTTTGAATCGTCGATGCCGACTATTGAAATATCGTCGGGAACGCTTATGCCGTGCTCCTTGCAGAACTGTAGAAGCTCAATGGCGATCTTGTCGTTATAGCATACGATTGCGGTGTACCTGTCCAGCATATCCAGTATTTTCTGTTCACGGTACTTGAAAAGGGTCTTTTTCTCAGCGGTGGAGAACCAGAGCACATCATCCTCGGCAGAGGGCGAATCGTGCTCCAGACAGCTCTGCATGAAGCCGCTGTAGCGCATATGTCCCTGAATGTCGTCGAGGGAGAAGATACCCGATATCCTTGTGTGACCACGGCTGAAAAGGTGGTCGGTGACGATCTTTCCTGCGGATGTATCGTTCATAGCCACGCATGAGAAGTCCGCCCACGGATACTTGGCATTGAAGAAAACCACAGGGATGTTGTTCTTTTTCAGCTCGGAATAGAGAGCTGAATTGGGATTTGGCAGCGCACTCTTGGACGGCTCGACGATAAGTCCCTGAACGCCGTGAGCGAGCATACTGTTCAGCGCCTGAGTTTCCTCAGCCACCTGATTGTGGGTGATGGCAAGCTGCATGGCGTAGCCTGCTTCATTGAGAACTCTTTCCATACCTGTGACGATGTAGGGGAAGATGTAGTCGCTGAAATAGGTGGAAATAACGCCGATGTTTCTTGTCTGGTTCTGAGCGGCAGCCACACCGCCCTTGACGAACGTACCGCTTCCACGCACACGGGAAATGATATTCTCACTTTCAAGGCGCATGAGAGCCTGTCTTACGGTCTGTCGGCTGACACCGTGGATAGTGCAAAGCTCCTTTTCGGTGAGAAAGCGGTCGTTTGGCTTGAGCTGTTCCGTAGCAATGTACTTTTTCGCCCATTCTACGATGGTAAGGTATTTGTATTCCTCCATAAAAAGCCTCCGTTTATAAACTGCACCTGATTTTTTAGCAGATGAGATAACAAATTTTTTCTTATGGGATAATTATACCATACAAATTTATATTTGTAAATACAACTTGGAGAATTTGCGAGTGGATTTGTACACACATTCAAAAAATGGGGTATGTTTTTGTGCAGGTTGGACAATGCTGCTTAAATTTGTATGTGGTTTTGTTTGGGTTAAGCGAGAAAATAAAAAGAGAATAAAAAGAAAAAAGAAAATAAAAAAAGCGGCGCAGCCGCTTAATAGAGGGAGTCCAGAGGGTTCACAACCCTTTGGCAGAGGGTGGTCGAGGGGGACAGCGTCCCCCTAAGCTGTAGCAAAGCAAGCGCAGCTATGCTTTGCGGACGGGTAAATGCAAGTAACGGTCAAGCAGATGACAGTGGAGGTTACTCTCATCGGCTTGACTGTTATTTCTTATGT
>JAFVBU010000084.1 GCA_017479805.1 Ruminococcus sp. | reverse complement strand
TATCCATAAATGCTTGTATAAATTCCAAATAACTGCGTCAAACTTTTTCACCATACGAAAGTATGCTTTCAAAAGTTTTCCTTGTTCTTTGAAATTTCTACGGCGCATTTCCTGTATATTTTGCTGTAGCGCCGAGTATAAAAGGGAAACAGCGAAATACTGTTTCCCTTTTTAATTATCTGTAGCTGCCGAATTTTCGCTTGAATGCGGTTTTGTACACGTACATCTCCGTATCCGCACGTTTCAGCACGTCGCTGACGCTTGTATCGTCGTGGATGTACTCAGCCATGCCGAAGGACATTGAGAAGCGTTCCCACGCCTCCTTGTCGGTCTGCTCATAGGAATCGTTGAACCTCTTGGAAAGCTCGTCAAGCAGGTGCAGACGGTTTTCATAGTCGGCGCCTTTCAGCACCACGGTAAATTCATCTCCGCCTACACGGAAAACAGGGGAGCGGCTGAATATTTCACAGACTATCTTGCAGCAGCCTTTGATGTAGCTGTCGCCTGCGTCGTGACCGAAATTGTCGTTGATGTATTTGAGATTATTAGCGTCCAGCATGACTATGCCGAACTCGGCGTTTCCGCCTTTTATAGCTTCATTCAGCTCGCCTGCGAGACTGTTGTAGGCAGCCTTGTTGCCGACGCTTGTCAGTGCATCACGGAAAACCTTTACGCTTATCTGTCCCAGCTTCTGCTCCTTGTCACGGATATCGGACTCCGCTTTTTGCAGGTCGTTCATGTACACAAGGCTCTGCTGCATCACCGATATGAACGCTCGGTAAAGCGTTTCGATCTCGTCATGGGTATTGATGTTGAGGGACTCCATAATAAGGATATTCCGCTCATTTTCCTGTTGTGTGCGGTAAGAGAATTCCTCGGTTGCACGTGACATACGGTTCAGCGGACCCGTGACTCTGTACCGTATCCACCGGATACCGAACAGCATAGTAGCCAGACCTGCAAGTCCTGCCACAAGGAGAATGCTCTTCATAAAGCGCCCGTCCTCTTTGCGAAGTGCGTCAATGGAAAAGTCCACACAGGCGTGGAATTGCAGCTTCCCATTGCTGTCGAAGATGGGCTTGCAGTAGGTCAGTATATAGCCGTCCTCGGTAGGACCGATAATGCCGCCCACCTCCTTGCCTGCACAGAGGTCATCGATGTAGGACATAAACAGGTCGGAGAACTCATAGCGCTCCCCGGGGATACCTGCATCCTCTGCGCCTTTAACGCTGCTCAGGTCGAAGATCACCGTTCCACCCTCGTGGTCGAGCCTGTAAACGTACATATACATGATATCGGGGTAGCTGTTGCGGATATCGTAGAATCTGTCGAGAATACGGTTATATTCGGGCATTGAGTAATTCTTTTCCAGATATTCGTCAGCTTTGTTTCCGTCAAGCTCCACCGCCATAAGATTCGTAGCACCCTCGGCGATATGCGAGTATTCCTCGATCATTCTGTTCTGGAAGCGGAAATAAAGCCTTGTGATGAAACAGCCTGCGAGGAAAAGGCAGCTTATTACGAAAAGAAGCGGAAGCTGAAAGGAGATGGAGCGCCATTTTTTGATTTTTGGTTTGTCATTGTCCGTAGGGAACACCCCCTTTTAGTTCTGAGTTGTCAGGGTATTTTTGCTAATTCATAATTCATAATGCATAATTATTTTTTGCCGTATACTTGTGTGATTATGGTCATTGAGGGCTGCCAAAGGCAGTCGGGTCTCAGATGTTTTCGGAAATTGAGAATTGAGAATGGAGAATTGAGAATGTAGGGGCGGCGTTTCGCCGCCCGTGGCTCATGCAATAAATGTGGATAGAAAATTTGTAGGGGACGGCGTCCTCGACGTCCCGTGTTCCTACACCACCGCCCCGAATTTACTAACGTCGTGCGAAAGCAGAGTGGAAGTTTCGCAGAGAGTAAGCGAGCTTGCGAGCGAAGCGTGAGTGTGGTCGAGCTGGCGTCAGCTCGTCAGCTCGCTAATCAGGTAAGTTATCGCATAATGTTATAACAAGCACATCGTCGGACGAGGGGCTTTTTACGAAATAATCGGTAGTCTCCACACGGCGGTATATTCCGTCGTCGCCGATCTGCCTCGTTACTGCCCTTACCTCTGTTTTGCCCTCAGCGTGGGCTTTGAGCAGATTCTGCCTGTTGAATGTCGTGGCAAAGGTCTCCTGATCGTCGGGGTGCATGGAAGCTGTACCGTGAACAATAAGCTCATCAAAAACACCCGTTGACGGACAGCTTGTGGCGGTGAAATTCTGGTAAGCCATCATATAGAATGAATTTCTCGTCAGGTTGGAGAATATCACAAGGGGATAGCGCCTGAAAATAACGCCCATGAGCAGATTTACCGCACTTGCAGGGCTTTGCAGCTTCAATATATCCATCGGCTCTTCCGAGGTCTGCTGTAGCTGGCATAAAGCTAAATAGTCCGCTTCGGGCATGGGCTTTGCCAAAAGGAAGCCCTGTATTTTTCCGCAGCCGCAGGTACGCAGGAACGAAAGCTGTTCGTTTGTCTCGACTCCCTCCGCAATGGTCACCATATGCAGGCGGTGGGCGAAGTTGAAGATACTCTCCAGAACGATACGCTCCTTTTCGTCCTCACAGTTGCGGTCGATGAGCATACGGTCTATTTTCAGCACATCCGCAGAGATATCCTTTACAAACTGGAGGGAGGAAAGTCCGCTTCCGAAGTCGTCGGTGGCAACGGAGAAACCTGCCTTGCGGATGGAGGTGACCCAGTCGATTATCTTTCCGCTTTCCTCCACCATAGCGGACTCGGTTATCTCCACTTCAATGAGAGAATGGGGAAGTCCGTAGCTGTCCACGACGGAGATCAGCTTCTCGGTGAATTTATCCTCACGGATATGCACACGGGAGAAATTGACGGAAACAGGGTGCTGAACGCTCTTATCCTGCTTGTTAAGGCATTGGCAGACCTGTTCCAGCATATACCAGTCGATATCGGTGACAAGCCCCGATCTTTCGGCGGCACCGATAAAGTAGCAGGGGGATATAACAGTACCGTCGGGCTTTATCCAGCGGACAAGAGCCTCAGCGCTTTTGATGCGGCTTGTGACTGTATCGTACTGCGGCTGATAGTAAGCCTGCAATTCGTGGTTTTCCAAAGCCTTTCTTATCTCATCTGTGGTATATTCCATAACCCACCTTCCCTTCTGTCAGATATAGATGTCCATATTACTATTATATCATATCTGTCAACATTTTTCAAGTTTTTTGCAGGAAAAAGTACATAAAAACAGACCTTAGTCTTTGAACATTGACCCTGATGCTGTCGGCGGCATATTTGCGTCAGCTTGCCGATGCGGCAGCCTGACGGCTGAAATATCTCCACTCTATGTAGAAAATCTTCTGTTTCTATTGACTTTTTCTTACTTAAATGATACAATATAGTTAAATATAGGCATACTGCGCTGTTCGCTGCACGGACACGCAAATATCAATGTGCCTATTGAGAGGGGTAATTAAAATGAAGAAGTTCTTCAGATCGGCTGCGGCTCTGGTATCCGCTGCGGCTCTGGCTTTCACAGGTGTTGCGCCTGCTGTAAGCACCACAGCATTGAACGTTAATGCTGCTGATACCAACAACGATGACTGGCTCCATGCAGAGGGAAGCCGCCTTTACGACAAGGACGGCAATGAGGTATGGCTCACAGGCGCTAACTGGTTCGGTTTCAACTGTTCCGAGAACTGCCCGCACTACCTTTGGAGCGCTGATGCTGACGACTGCCTGAGGGAGATAGCAGACCGTGGTATCAATATCATCCGTTTCCCTATTGCAACAGAACTTATCGTTTCATGGATGAACGGTACACCTAATCCTGTAAGCAGCTTCTCGGCAAACGCCGACCCTGCTTTCACTATCAATGCCGACTTCTGCGAGGCTGACGGAAAAACTCCCGTTGACTCCATGCAGGTATTCGATATCATGATGCAGAAGTGCAAGAAGTACGGTCTCAAGGCTTCCATCGACATTCATAGTCCGCATACCGACAATTCGGGACATAACTACAATCTCTGGTACGGCAAGGCAGGTGTTACTACCGATGTATGGATAGATTCACTGGTCTGGCTGGCTGAAAAATACAAGAATGACGACACTCTCCTCGCTTACGACCTGAAAAACGAGCCTCACGGCAAGGGTCAGGAGGGCGACGAGGCTGCTAAGTGGGACGGCTCTACCGATGAGAACAACTGGGCTTACGCTGCTACAAAGTGCGCTGAGGCTATCCTCGACGTAAACCCCAACGCTCTTATCCTTGTTGAAGGTGTTGAGCAGTCACTGAGCGGTGCTACTGAGGGCGACTACTGGGGAATGCCCGACCGTGTCGTTATGCACGAGGGAGATACTCCGTCACCTTACATCGGTGCATGGTGGGGCGGTAACTTCCGTGGCGCAAGAAAGTATCCCATCAAGCCCAAGCAGGGCACTTCACAGATAGTTTACTCACCTCACGACTACGGTCCGTCAGTTTACGCTCAGACATGGTTCGACAAGGACTTCACCGAGCAGACGCTCCTTGACGATTACTGGTACGAAACATGGGCTTACATCAACGCTGAGGAGATCGGTCCTGAGCTTATCGGCGAGTGGGGCGGTCACATGGAGGGAGACAACCTTAAATGGATGACACTTCTCCGTGACTACATGATAAACCACCACATCAACCACACATTCTGGTGCCTTAACACCAACTCAGGTGATACAGGCGGACTCTGGGACGGTCTCAGCTTCCAGGCAGGCGCAGGTACTACCATCAAGTGGAACGAGCCTAAGTATGAGCTGTTTGAGGAAGCACTCTGGCAGACCACAAGCGGCAAGTACATCGGTCTTGACCACGAGACACCTCTCGGAAGCAACGGTCTTTCACTTTCACAGTTCTACGCTTCGGGCGAGGGCAGCAACCTTGACGGCGGAAAGGGTTCTACAAAGGGCAATCCAAAGGATATAACCACAGGCGAGAACAAGTCCACTACTACTACCACTTCCACAACCACTACAACTACAACATCAACTACCACCACAACAACTACTTCTACTACAACAACCACCACAACTTCCACTACCACAACAACTACTACCGAACCGATCACCACTACAACTACTACTGCTCCGAAACCGGGCGACGATGACGGAAGCACTCACTACGAGCTCAAAAAAGCTCCCGACAAGGTAAGCTATTCCATAGGTGAGGAGATCGACCTGACAGGTATTGAGGTATCTGTCGGCATCGCTGCAACAGCTCCACGTGTGCTGACTGTTCCCGATGTTAAGTTCGGTACGGAAGCAGATATCAAGCGTAGCGAAAACGTTATCCTCGAAACAGACTTTGACAGCTCAAAGGCTGGTGTATACGCAGTAAAGATAGCAGGTACATCTACAAACCTGTTCACTGTTACTGTCGGCGAGGGTGTTGTAAAGTACGGCGATGTTAACTGCGACGGCAGTGTTAGCCTTGCAGATGCTGTACTCATCATGCAGTCCATCTCGAATCCCGAGAAGTTCAGGCTCAATCCTGAGCAGAGAGCAAATGCTGACTGTGCAGGCAACGGCGACGGTGTAACAAACCTCGACGCACTGGCTATCCAGAAGTATATGCTCAAGCTCATCGACAAGCTCCCTGAGAAATAATAAAACCTAAGAACAAATAAAAGCCTGCCCGTGGTGGATCAGCACATCCGCAGGGCGGGCTTTCTGTTAAATGCATAATTCATAATGCATAATTCATAATTGGTGGTGTCAGCTTCGCTGACTGATTTAAAAGTACACCTATAATTCATATGTTCAATATAAAGCGCTGTCTAATTAAAGTGCCGACTAATTCTGCATTATGAATTATGAATTATGCATTAAAAAAGAGGGGTCGATAGACATGAAAAAGATAACAAAAACTGCTGTAACGCTGCTTTCGGCAGCGGCTATGGCTTTCTCGGGCACAGCTTCCGTGTTCACGGCTGTTC
>JAFVBU010000083.1 GCA_017479805.1 Ruminococcus sp. | reverse complement strand
TTCGCCGCTTTTTTTATTTTTTTCAAAATTTTTTTGCGTTACCCCACTTTTTCTCTCCCCCCTCCGTATCCTGTTATTGAAAGCCAAACAACAGCTTTCACTCACACATGAATCTCAGACCACATCTGACAGTGCTTCGTCGATTTTATCGTATCTGCACGGCGAGTGCTTTCAGATATGGTCTGGCATAAAGGCACTTCTCTCCCCTGCTCTGTTGTGGATTCCTTATAACTGTCTGTTCTTTGACGAGATCCTTCATGACAGTTATTCATTATCCCAATAATGACAGAAAAAGAATTGCCGAAACTAAAATTTATATTTATAAAGGAGTCTTTACCATGAAAACAAGAAAACAGATACTTTCCGCTCTCGCTGCTCTGACAGTTCTCACATCTGCTACAAGCGTTACTGCTTTCGCTGCTGAGAATGACGCTGCTGAAGAAGCTGCTGCTCCTGCTGTAGTTGCTGAGGCTGAGACAGAGGCTGAAACCGAAGAAGCTGACGTTAAGGAAGCTGTCAAGGCAGAGGTCGAGGCTATCAAGCCTGAGATCAAGAACGCTAAGGATCTTGATGTTAACGAAGTTATCAATATCGTTAAGGACGCTTTCGATTTCACTAACCTCGAATTCAAGGACGGTCCTGCAATGAACAAGTTCATCGATATGTGCAGAGATACTTTCCAGCTCGATATCAAGAAGATCGATGACAAGATCGCTCCTCCTGCTCCTATCGAGGGCGAGGACAAGCCTGTTCCTCCAACACCTGAGGAGATCGGCGAGGATGCTGAGAAGCCTGAGCCGCCTGTAAAGCCTGAGGATGAAGAAGCTGAGAAGCCTGCTCCTATCGAGGAGGACGAGGAAGCTAAGGCTGAGCGTGAGGCTAAGCACGAAGCTGAGAAGGCTGAGAGAGAAGCTAAGCACGAGGCTGAAAAGGCTAAGCATGAAGCTGAAAAGGCTGAGCGTGAGGCAAAGGCTGAAGCTGATAAGGCAGAGCGTGAAGCTAAGCACGAGGCTGAAAAGGCTGAGCGTGAAGCAAAGGCTGAGGCTGACAAGGCTGCAAGAGAAGCTGAGAAGGCAGAGCGTGAGGCTAAGCACGAGGCTGAAAAGGCTGAGCGTGAAGCAAAGGCTGAGGCTGACAAGGCTGCAAGAGAGGCTGAGAGAGCAGAGCGTGAGGCTAACCGTCCGGCTCCCGAAGCTCCAAAGGCTCCCGAGATCAAGAAGCCTGAGCCGCCTGTAAAGGCTGACGCTCCTGCACCTGCTCCTATCGAGGCTGCTGTAGAGATCGAGACAGCAGAATAATAATCGCTGATATTTTCTCATAATCCCGGAGAAAATTCAAAATAATATTTTTCTCATTCCCCAAAAAATCTTGCAAAGCACCCCTGCCACACACGGTAATGCAGGGGTGTTTTTGCCTGTATATCGGGATATTTCGGCCCTCAAAAAAATTTTTTTGATTTTTTTCAAAAAATGTATCCTATTTCATAGCCGTCGTCCGAATGTATATTATAGAAACGGTCAAAAACCGTTGCTCACGCTAAGTGGGCAGCAAATTTTTACAGGAGTGATTATTATGAAAAAAATGTTCAGAAGATTCAGCGCTGCTGCTATGTCAGCCGCTCTCGTTTTAGGCAATGGTGTAATGTTCGCTGCTAATGCAGAAGAAGAAGTGACCACAACTGCTGAGGCTGTTGTAACTGATGCTACAACCGAGGCTGTTGCAACTACAGAGACAGTTTCTGTTTCCGAGACTACAACTACTTCCGTTGAGACAACTCAGCCTGCTGAGACAACAACACCTACACAGGGCTTCGTTGCAGGTACATTCTACTCAACAAGCTCAGCTTATCAGGGCTACAACACCTACAATTTCGCTTCTGACGGAAAGAGCGGAAGCTGCACAAACTCCGTAACAGGCTCAAGCGTTAACTTCACAGCTTCATATGCTAACGGCGTTATCACTGTAAACTACGCTGACGGCACATCAAAGACAGGTAACGTAAGCAACCTGACAGGAAACACAACTATCAACGAGTTCACTATTACATGGAACGGCGGACAGGTAGAGACATTCTCTGCAACAGTTCCGACTATCACAACAACTACAGCAACAGCAATTGCTGCTTCAACAACAACATCTGCTGCTACAACAGTATCCGGTTCAACAACAGGTGCTGCAAGCACAACAAAGGCTGCAACAACCACAGCAAAGCCAAACAAGAACGATTCACCGAAGACAGGCGACAGCTTCCCTGCACTTGCAATGACAGCAGCACTTCTGACAGCTGCCGGACTTACATTTGCTACTAAGAAGAGAAGCAAGTAATTTTGGCTTGACCATTTGATCGACTATTACAACTCCATAATTACCATATATTTTTAGCGGACTGAATAGCAGTCCGCATTTTTTTTGAAAAGAAAAAGCAAAAGAAAAAGAGAAAAATAAAAAAGCGGCGAAGCCGCCTAATACCGGGATTCCAAAGGGAATATATTCCCTTTGGCAGAGGGTGGTCGAGGGGGGCAGCGCCCCCCCTAAGCAGTAGTCAGTCCAGCGCAGCTTGGACTGACGGACGTGAAGATGCAAGTAACGGTCAAGCCGATGATAGTAAAGGTTACTAAATTCGGCTTGACCGTTACTTGTTCTGAAACAGCCGTGAAACGTGGCTTTGCCCGTTTCACTACTGCTGAGGGAGGCTCTGCCTCCCTCGTTCACCCTCCGCAAGGGAGATAACATCCCCCTTGACCCCGGTCTATTAGCGGCTTCGCCGCTTTTTTTTCTTTTCTTTTTTATTAATAGCCTCTCCAGCGCTTCCTTATAATATACGCTCCCACTATCGCTCCGATTCCAGCCGCTGCCACTACTCCTGCCACCTTCGCCCATGTCTTATGCATAACGAAAAGCGCTACATTCTCCGTAATAAGCAAATCCTTATAAGTCTTTACAGTACGGTTCCCAGCCAGATCGGTAAGCTCTATTGTAAGGTCACGGGATGAGTTAGATGACGGCATTGAGAATGTATAGCTGTTATCCTCGTTTTCCTCGTCCAGATCAAGCAATACCTCGTTCTGGCTCGTTGTTACCTTGATATGCGTCAGCTTCTCGTTGACATTCAGCTTGAATACCCTCGATGCTTCATTGAACTCCGCACGGTCGGCAAGGTCGTCGCACTTGAAATCAGGCTTGTGGGTATCCACTGTAAAGCTGATCTCAGCGCATCTGCCTGAGCTGACATTCTTATTGCCTGCCTCGTCCACGGACTGTATGGATATGTTATAGTTAAGATCCTGATCGAAATTCTGTGACTTTATGGTATAGGTATACTCATAGCCCGAGCCGTCCTCCAGCTCAACAGGCTCTGAAACGGTGTAAAGGTCTTCGGTGAGCTTGACAGTATTTGAGCCCTTGTCGATTATTATGATCACATCCGAGCCGCTCTTGTGCCTGTCAACGTTTTTCTCGGTGATAACTATTGTCGGCGGATTGTTCAGGTACTTTCCGTTGATATTCTTCTCGTTCTGCACAGTGAATACCGAGCCGAAACGGTTTACCGAGAATTCCATGCTGTCGGACGAGCTGTTGTCAGCCTTATCCTTAGTGTCTACCTCGATCTTGTAGTTTCCGTCGTAGCTTTCTTCCTCAGGGAAATTGTCGAACACCAGCTTTTTCTTGATGCCCATTTCCAGATTGTCGGAAGCCCATCTGCCAACGATATACTTGCCCTTGTCGTTGACATCGTACTTAGCCACCTCGCCGTCGTTTTCGTAGGTAACGTTGAGCAGTGAGCCGTTTTTGTACACTCTTACGTCCTGTGCGTCAAGGTTGTCGTCGGTGATATTTACAACAGGTGCGACCTCGCCCTTGTTTGCGCCTGATATGCCCGAAATTTTTACCTCAGGCTCTTTCTTGTCAACGGTAAAGGATGAGGATACCGAACGCAGAGAGTTGCCTGCAAGGTCCTTGCCCGAAACGGTGATGGTATAGCTTCCGTCAGCCGAGAAATAGGATGACGGGATATTCGCCGTATGCGAGCTGCCTGCCGACCAGTTTGACGGCACATAGGGATTGCCGTTGATGGATATATTTATGCTGTTGGGGTCGAAATTCTCCTCGTCAACAGTGACCGAAGCCGAAGCGTCAGTCTCGATGTAGGTCTTTTCGCCGATAGTTACAGCCGAGCCGTCGTACTTTCTCACATTGATGGAAGCCCTCGGTGCTGTGGTATCGATAACGAATACGCCCGATCTGTACTGCTCGGCACTGTTGCCTGCAAGGTCGGAGGCATCGATATTCACCTCGTATCTTCCGTCGCCGCTGAACGAAAGTGTCTTTCTGTACTTTCTGTCGTCCGAA
Organism: Ruminococcus sp.; assembly: GCA_017479805.1. Lineage (GTDB taxonomy): Bacteria > Bacillota > Clostridia > Oscillospirales > Ruminococcaceae > Ruminococcus. The sequence goes on along the minus strand of JAFVBU010000083.1, from coordinate 9,555 downwards.
CCCTTGCCTGCATTGCCCTCCTCGGTAAAGGAAGTGTCGGCACTGCCGTTTATCTGCGGTGCATCATAGTTTCGCTCGGTTATGGTGATATTCACGCTCTTGGGACTGTTGTAGTAGGTCACGCCGTCAGTTCTGTCAATGCCCGAAACATCGATAGCAGGGGCTTTCTTGTCGATACTGAACCGCTTTTCCGTTGTGGTGATATGACCTGTATTGTCCTTGACCCTCAGCATGATGAAATCGTTGTTTGCGTCCTTGCTGACGGTCAGCTCACGTGATATCTTTACCGCAATATTACGGTCTTTCACGTTCTCGCTGACAGACCATCCCTTTGCATCGCCGACTATACGTCCCTCCATATCGATATCAACTGTCTCCCAGTCGTCCATGTCGGAGGTTATCCAGCTTATCTGCTGGATTCCCGAATAATCGTCGGAAACCTCTATCTTCGCCTTGACATCTTCCTTGAAAAGCTCAAGTCCGTCCTCGTCCTTTTTATCGGTCTGAGGCAGGTCTATCTTAAATCCTACGTGAGTTTCATGGCGCTGTTCGTTCTCGGAAATGAATCCGTTAGGTGATCTCTTTTCGGAGGTATTGCCCACATTGTCCACAGCCCATGCGGTTATGTCGCCCTTGAAGCCCTCGGGGATGTAGTATACCGCATCGCATGAGCCGCTTCCGTCATAGCCTGCCATATCCTTTGCTTCAATGACCTTTTCCTCAGCCTCACCGTTCACGGGTGTCAGGAGGATGTGCACCTCTTTAATGCCCGAGCTGCTTCCGCTGTTGTCGTCGATATGCACGGTCATGGGAATTATATCATTTGCAAAATGGCTGTATCTGTCCTTCTTTTCGGGGTCAACCAGCTCATTGTCGTAGTTGCTCACAGCCTGATCGAAACGGAAGCCTGTTACAGACGGCGGCTGAACGTCCTTGAATACCTTGTATTCACGGCTGTCCGTATTTCCCGAATTGTCCTCGGCAGTGACCGACACACTGAAAGCGCCGTCCAGCTCGGGATCGGTCTTTAATGTGTAGGTATCGCTTTCGGTCTGCTCCTCGCCCTCGGTGTACTCTTTCTCAAAGGGCTTATCGGAAATGAATCTGCCCTCGGTATTGTTTACAGTTACCCTGCGTATGCCCGACTGCTTATCGGTAATACTGAAAGACAGCTCTGCATCGCCGCCGAACCATACTTCTTCATTATCAGTGCCGCTGTTTCGGGTATAGCTTTCTCCGCCGCTGAGCTCGGGTTTATCTGATATCTCGGGGAGAATATTCTCGATTATCAGTTTATCCTTGCCGTTTGTGCCTTTGAGGGGAACGTTTTTCGTGATATTGCCCACATTGTCTTTTACGCTGATGGTGAGATATCCCGATTTATAGGTATTCTCCGCCAATTCTTCTTCGGGGATAGTGAACACAGCCTTGCCGTTCTCTATCCTGTCAGCATCGACAGTGTGAGTATTGCCGTCGGTGCAGATATAGCTGAGCTTTGCCTCGGCAATGCCCGATGATGCGCCCTTTTTCTCGTCGGTAACGGGAACCTCAACGGATATCCTGCGCTTTGCGTAAGTGCCGAAGCTGTTTATCCTTACGGAATCCTCAGTCTCGGTGCTGCTTCTGTCGAATTTATCTGTTACGTCGGGAGCGTTGTTGTCGATATAGTATTCGGTGCTGACATTATCGGCGGACTCATGCCTGCTTCTGTTGCCTGCATTGTCCACTGAATATATGCTCACATCCAGCCTGCCCTCGTCGCTGAGACTGACAGGGCTTTTGGTGAGAACTATGTCTATACTGCTGTTTTTTAGATTTTTCAGGTGTGGAGTGAACTTTGTAACGTCGGTCTCCTCGGGAACGAAGTCGATGTAGAATTCGCCGTTTTCCAGCGACTTCTGTGCCTTTTCGATATCCGCATCCTCTGTGCCGAAGCCAAGCCCGGTTACGTCCAGCTCATTTTCTTTGCCGCATACGATAATGCCAACTGACGCAATGCCCGAATTTATACCGTCCTCGTCCCTTGCGCCGAATCTTACACGGTGATAGTCCTTGAACCAGCTTCTGCCGTCAATGGAAGCATCGGGAACAAGGTTCTCGTCGTAAATAACAGGAAGCGGAGGAACGCTGTTGTCGATAATGAGCTTTTCTGCATTGTCGGGGTCGTCGGTAACATAGCCGTCCGCCTCTTTGCCGCTGTAGTAGTAAACAGCGGTATTTCCTGCAAGGTCGGTCAGCTCAACAACGATATAGCCTTTGAGATTCTGACCTGTGAAGTCGAAATCAGCGGTTTGAGTTCTGATATCATTTTCCGTGCCATTATACTCAGCCACATACACGTTTCCGAAGAAGCGTGGGTCGGTATTCTCAACAAATCGGTAAACGACCTTTCTTATTCCCGAATAAGCGGAGCTGCCGTACTTATCGTTGAACTCTGCCGATATTTTCAGCTTGTTGTTCTTAATGATATTCCTGATAAGCTCCTCGGCATTTATCTTCACAGCCTTAGGAGCGCCGATGTCTATTTTCACATATGCTCTGTCCTCATCGCTGACAGTTCCCGTACTGCTGGCATTTCCTGCGTTGTCATAAACGATGACGGGGAGCTTTGTGTTCATGCCCTTGCTTTCGCCTGTAAGTGACACGTTGACGCTGAAATACAGCTCGCCGTACATATCGTCATGGCGTATCAGCTTCACCTGATAGCCGCCCTCACCGTTTTCATCGGCAGGGTGCTCACCCTCGTAGTTCATTGAGGAGTCCCAGCCGTTTGCAGGTCTGTTTATGGTAACATCGCCCACAGTAATGGCACTTATACCGCCAAGACGCTTGTTCTCCCTGATATTGTCGGCAACGTCTTTCATATAGTCGGGGAGCTCGCCGATATCGTCGGCTTTGTCCTCGGGGAATATCTCAAATCTGTACCTGTTTGTCTGTGTCCAGCCGCTTGTCTCGTTATGCTCGCTGTCCTGAACCAGCACCTCGGGAGCGCTGTTGTCGAAATAGAGCACAAAAGGCGAAAACGGGCAGGCTTCTCCGCCCTCGGTCATGAGTATGAACTTGTAGAACTGCGGACGGTAGCCCTCCTCGTTCTCCTCGGACTCAATATCTATTTTGAGCTGATACTTGTCGCCGCTTTCGGTCTCGATCTTTTCGATCTGCTTTGAGTAGCTTCTGCCCTTTTCGTCGGTATAGGTAAAGGAAACTCCCTCATAATCCGCAGGCAGCTCAAAGGTATAGCTGTCGGTGTATTCTATGCCGACGGTATTGTCGTTTCTTCTGCCTGCATGGAGACCCTGTTCCTCCGCAGAGCTGATGATACTGCTTATCAGCTCATCTCTTTCAGCTTCATTATCGGGAGCAGCCTGACTGTAGACGAGCTGGAAAAGATCGCCGTTACTGTCTCTGTTCAGCTTATATGCGGCATGGTTCTCCTCGTTCCATATACTGTAGGGCACATTGAGGAAGTTCTGACCGTTATACAGCTTCTGCTCCAGAAGCTCGGAAAAGGTGCTTCCCTTGTTGACGCTTTCGCCGCCGTCGTATTCATAGCTGTATCTGCTGAGGTACCATGTTTTTTCATTCTGCTGGATGATATAAGGGATATTGAAGCACTCGTCCGCATCCATAGAGAGTTCTATTGTCTCTGTAGCCACGCCCTCGAATCTTCTCCATGCGGTATTGTTTTTGTGGATACCCGTAATGGACACAAGATACTCGGCATTATTGGTGAATTTTGCCTTTCCCTCCTGTGTGAGCTGAGGTTCTATAAGCTCCTTGAAGCTGACAGGAGTACCGGGGTTGCTTCCGGGCTCTACAGTGTATTTTTTGCCGTTTCCGACACCGCTGTCATCCTTTACGGTGAATCCCGTAACATCCGAGCCTGCGAAGGACTGTACCAAAAGGTACTCGTTTTCCATATCAAGCCACGGAACGGTTATCTGCTGAGTGTTGATATCTGGCTTGCCGACGGTGGAATTGAGCCACACCTCGTTGGTGTCAAAGGTAACGGTAAAGGTCTTTTTCTTTATCTCCACCATTGTGCGGAACTGCCCGTCGTCGCCGTAATAGCCTATTCTCGGCAGGTGCTGAGCGTCGCCGTTTTCCACAGTGAGCTTTCTGACAGCAAGAGTCGGCTGCTCTGCCGACTGAGCATAATATCCCTCTCTCAGGTTGACATGGTTGGCGGTGATACGTGAATTTCTTTTGACGTAGAAAGCGCCGTTGTACTCTTTCAGTCCCCTGAACTTGGGACCGCTCTCAGCAAGCAGGTCGCTGTTGTCCTCGACGATGAAATATTCATCGGCAGAAAATTTCTCCCATGAGGTGTTAAAGGAAACGTTGTAAAGCTCCTCACCGATGGTGTATTCCTCGCTGTAGGCGGCAATATCGGAATAAATGCTCTCCTTGAAAGCCTCGCTCTGAGAGGGAGCGCAGGTATAGGTTCCCTCCAGCCTTACGCCGTCCTCGTCATTTTTTACATTGAAATCGCTAAGGGGCAGACTATTGGCTATATCGCTGTTTCTGAACCTGTTGAGCACCTCGGTCTGTCTGTCCTGTCTGATAGTGGTGTCTGCAATGCGGAGCTGAATGGTATATGTCTCCTCAGCCTCCGCTGTAGTTTCTGCTGTGGTGGGTTCTGCCGCTTCCTCTGCAACGGCACTTATTGTACCGAAGTTTGCGGCAGCAAGAAATGTTACGGCAGAAACGAACGCTGCTGCTTTTCTCAGCATCTCCTTTTTATTATTCATATCTGATCCATCCTTTATATCGTTATGGCGTGGGGGTCGCCGTGTACTATCATTATGCTGTCCGTGATCCTGAAACCGTCGTCCTGCATCCTGCCTGCGGTAATGACCGTGCCGCCCTCGTCAGGCTCTGAGGGAGTATGGGCAGTTATGACAACTGTAGCCGACGGGTCGTCGTCTGCACTGCTCGGAGCGGAATGGGGCACTTTCTCGGGGGGCTTGGGGTCGTTGGAGACCTCCTTGATATCCACGGAAGCGCTTATCTCCTCGATGGTATTGGTATCACGTCTGGTATTTTCAACGTAGGCGAAATACTCCTCGCCTGCTGACATTTTATTCTTTTTTCTGCTTCGTGAAAGCTCTGCCTTTAACATGGTAAGAAGCTGGAACTTAACGGCAAGAATGACCGTTACCATAAAAAATATAATACCTGTTGCAAGCAGGACGTAGGAAATATTGCTCCATAATTCGGGGGTCATGCTTTGGCACTCCTTTCACTTATCGGTTTTATTTTTGGGGGCGGTGGGGTAATGCGGCTTGACCGATAGCTGTACGAGCCGTCCGTAAGACGAGGCTTCGCCGCTTTTTATTTTATTCTGCGTAAGCCATTTCCAGCTTCAGCTCTACCGCTTCCATATCAAAGGCTTCCGCAATGCTTCTTGCGTAGTTATTGCTGTAAGTGATATCGCCGTTTCTGTAGACCTTTGCGGCAATGCTGTCCAGTATCTTCTGCTGGCTGGACTCCCTCACTCCGTTCTGCATGAATTTGGCGGAATACCGTGATATAAGGCTTAGAAGCGTCTGGCATACTCTTACGCTGACCACTTCGTTGTTCTCGTTGATATACACGGACATTTCCTCAATGCTTTTCCACATATCGCTGTAGAACTGTGCACTGTCCGTGCCCTCCTTTTCCATTCGGTCGATATCCGCATAGAATTTACAGATACCTGAGAAAATAACGGCTCTTTTGTAGGAATCGGGGGCATTTTCCTCCAAGTCCTCACTGTTCACCGCTTTCTCAAACCATTCGTAGGAGGCATTTATCCTTTTCTTTTCAAGCTCCGACTCAATACGCTTGTTTTCCTCCGAAATCTCATCCTCGCTGAGACTGCTGTCCGTTTCATCCTCGTAGGGGTAGTAGTACAGCCAGTACGCATTGGCTATCTCATACATACACATACCGTAATCGGAGTCTGTCTCCTTGATGGAGTCGAGGCTCTTTATCTCGTTGACGATGAAATTGTCCTCATCTGCGTCCAGCTTGCTGTCCTCGGTAAAGGACTGTATCAGCTTTGAGTAGATACCGTCCTTGTTGGTGTGGTCTATGCGAATGGCATCGGCATAGCTTCCCTTGTTGACGTTGGCGGTATACTGCTCGCTGGCGCTCTGCTGTTCAAGGCGGTGGGACATATAAGCCGAAAAGCCTGCTCCGCAGAATGATATGACGGAGAGCAGAAAGCACAGCACCATGAGCCTTACGCTTGAACTGCGCTCTATGCGGCAGAGGTCTCTGTAGACCGTATCGCATGAGCGGTATCGCTTTTCGGGGTCGTCAGCCACGCATTTCTGAATGATACGCTTCACATCGGCGTTGATGGTCTTGTCGAACTGAAACCGCTCCTGAGAGGTCATCATACGGTTCTCGTTGTCAACTCTCAGGGGCTTTTTGCCCTGTATCATGTGGTAAAAGGTAGCGCCCATGTTGTAAACGTCTGTACGCTCGTCGAGCTTTAGCTGTCGGTACTGCTCGGGAGAAGCATATTCGGGAGTATAGCCCGTAACGCCTGTTGCATTCTTTATGGCTGTACCGAAGTCTATGAATTTCAGCTTGATATTGGCTTCGTTGTCCGTCAGAGCCTTGCTGGGTTTCAGCACCATGATGTTCTCGGGCTTCATATCGCTGAGTACACGCCCCGTGTCATGGAAAAACTTCATGAACGAGCATATCTGCTTAGCCGCTTCAAGGAACATCTTATAGGGCATTGGACCTGCTTCGAGCATAGCCTCCATAGACTCGCCGTCCAGATAATCCTGAACTATATAGAAATTCTTGTCAGTCTCGAATCGATGTATGATATTGGGAAAGAAAGCATTGGACTGGTCGGCTTCATAAAGCTCCTTGATAAGCGCAGATTCCTGCTTTGCCATCTCGTACACCTCACGGTTGGCTTTGCTTATCTCCTTTATGGCTCTTACCGCTCTTTCAGCCTGTAGGTCGTAAGCCTTGTAGACTACCGACGTACCGCCTTTTCCTGCGATCTTTTCAATTTCATAGCGATTCGCCAGTATTTTGACCTTTTTACCCATCAGTCATCATTCCTCTGCTGAGACCCTGAGAGCCACAGCGGTGATATTGTCCTTTTCTCTCCGCTCCATGTTCAGCTCCATAAGGTACTCAAGATTTTTCTTAATGACAGCGCTTTCCTTGTTATCCGAGGGTCTCAGGCGCTTCTGTATCTCCTCGTCGCTGACGGCTTTTCTGAAACCGTCCGAGCAGAGCATATAAATACATTCCATATCGGGCTTCTGTATGCTGAAATCGTACATTCTGCCCGTTTCGCCCGCACCGATGCAGTTGGTTATCTGGTTGGAGCGCTTATCGTGCCTTGCTTCTTCCTCGGTGATTATTCCACGCCTTACCTCCTCCGCAACAATGGAGTGGTCGGAGGTGACAGCTTCTATCCTGTCGTCATAGATCTTGTAAAGCCTTGTATCGCCCACATGAGCGACCAGCACGCTGTCAAGGTAGTGGTCGATGAGCACCGAGGTATAGGTCGTGCCCATCTCCATGCCACGGGAACACCCCCTGTTTATGGCGTCATTTATGCGGTGGAGATGGTCGTCAAGGCTCTGTCTGATATCGAGGATATTGCTCTGCTTCTGCAAAAGTGACGGATACACGAACTCAAACCAGTCCGAGACCACCTTGATAACGCATGAGCTTGCATTCTCTCCCCCCGAAAGACCGCCTATACCGTCACAGACAGCCGCAAAGATGATGTCGCTCCCCTTGTATTCCGCAGTTTTTATGAGCAGGGCATCCTGATTTATCTTTTTCACTATGCCCTCGGTGGTAGCAAAAGAATAGATATACATTGTTTTTACTCCGAATATTATTTGTGGTGCGCCTTATCAGTTTTCTACGGTGAAGATATAATTCTCCCCGTCTATCACAAGTGAACAGCCCGAGAAAAGCTCGGCTCTGTAGCCTGTAGGGACGTTCATTGTCTCGAATTCAAGAGCAGGGCAGGAAACGTTCTCGATAAATATTCCCACACGGTTTCCCAGCGGCTCGGTATACAGCTTTATTCCGGGAAGCTCGGGAGTGCTGAACGGATACTCCAGAATCTTTATCCTTGTCTCCCCTGTTGACTGCTTCAGATAAGCCAGTGCCTTTGTACCGAGAGTTGTCTTGCTGTTACGGTTCTTTCTGGGCACCATTACAGTTCTTGAAGCCACATCGTCGTCAGCCGCCTCCTCCTGCTTCACAAGGCAGAAGTTGTAGCAGAAACGGTCGAAATATATCTTGTCGCCGTCGTGTATCTCCTCGTAGGTTATCCTGTTAGCCTGATCATTGAGGTAGGTGCCGTTGGTGGAAAGGTCACGGACGTAGAAATGTCCGTCCTCCTCGGTTATCATGGCATGGTCGCCCGATACCGTAGGCTGGTCGATGACCATATCCTTGCTTCTTCCTCTGCCGATGTAGAAAGGCAGGTGCTCGATATCGTACCTGTTTCCGAGGCAGTTGGTAAGGTAGACCTCATAGCCGTTGATAGTACCGCTTGAATTTTCCTCTTTCTCCACGGCTTCCTCGGCAATTACAGGTTCTTCCACGACCTCCTCTTTGACAGGCTCAGGCACAGGCTGAGGCTTCGGAGCAGGCTCGCTTTCCTCAGCTGTTTCAGGCTCGGGAGCGTACTCTATCTCAGTCTTTCCACTGCCGAAAACGCCGTTCTCGTTAAAAAAGCGTGAAAGCATCTCAGGCGACGAGGAATTTCTTCCCTCTCTCCTGTCCGCATCAACAAAGCGTGACAGTGCCGAAACGTACTTGTTCATGTAGTCGCCGTCGGTTATCATTACGCTGCCTGCGTTGTTGTGCAGCTTCATGAGACAGGCAGAAAGGCTGTCGCAGATGTACTGATTATTTTTTGTAGGAATATAGAGCATATAGGTCTTTTTCTGTACGCTGTTGTAGTACATATGCTTAGGCTCGAATATGCAGTTATCCAATGAAAGATTGGAGTGCAGACAAAAGTTCACCGCACCGCTTATGTCGGAAATGATACCGAAATATCTCTCCTGATCCATTTCCCTGCGGATGTAATCGGAAAGCGGAACAAAGCCGTGCAGGTCAAAGTCCAGCTTATCGGCACCCGACTTTTTTGAGCTTTTGAAGGGCAGAAAATATGCTCTGCCGTCCTCGGTGAGAGTATTCACATGGGAATAGTTTATTTCTTCTCTCTTGCTGACCGAAAAGGTCAGGAACGTTTTATTGTCTGATTTAAATGATAACAGTTCTCTTATCAGATTCAAATTGGATCCCCCCTGATCAAATTGATATGGCACTGCCGCACTCCGACCCTCGGCTTACGGCACTGACAACTGATAAACACTTATCTATATATAGTAAGTCATAGTAATTATACCATATTAACGAATCAAATGCAATAGAAAAATTATTAGTTATTGTTTTGTCAGTTGTTCGGAGGATGAGTGTATGAGTGTATAAGTGTATTAGTGATTAGTTTTTAGGTGTCAGCTTGCAGGGGCGGCGTTCCGCCGCCCGTGTCTCACACGCAAAATA
>JAFVBU010000082.1 GCA_017479805.1 Ruminococcus sp. | reverse complement strand
TTCGCCGCTCTGATAGCTGTCGATGCAGGCGAGGATATGCAGGAGGGTTGACTTTCCCGCGCCCGACTTGCCGATTATCGCCACAAGTTCGCCGTCCTCGATGGTTGCCGAGACGCCGTGCAGGGCTTCAAATTCGTTTGCTTTTTTGGGGTTGTAGACCTTTACGATGTTATCGAGTTTGATCATTTTTACTCCTCCTTCAAGATCTCTCTCGGCTCAGTCCTTCCAATGATAAGCAGCGGCATTATCATTGAGAGCGTAAGATAAACTATCAGAACCTCCGCGCAAACTGCCAGCGGTATCAGGCCGAAGGAAATGACAGTCTCCTTCATGAATGTCTGCCTGCCGACGATGATCGTCAGCACTGTCAGAGCAGCGGAAAGGCCGCAGGTGATGAGCCCCGAACGCAGGCTGCGAAATGCGCAGCCCCTCCAGGTCGAGCCGCAGATGTACAGTATCGCGTATGTGTGCATCTGGCGCTTTGTGTAGATAGCGCTGATGGAAATGCTTGAGATAAGCGTGAGGATAAATATGCAGACAGCTATCGGAAAGACGGTTTTCAGCTGCTCGAAAATATATTCTTTGGAAGCCTTGTTAATTTCTTCAAACGAGATATACTGTGTGCCGTTCATTCTTTTTATTGCGCTCCCGACCTCCTTGTATTCTTCGTCGCTCAGGTCCTTGCAGTCAACCAGCTGCGTTCCCATTACCGGCGCATCAAAGCCGTACAGGTCCCTGATATCCCGCTCCCTTATGAACATCATATCAGTGTCAACGAATTCGGTGTTGTACACGCCGTAGAGGTCCCGGTGGTCTGTGTATTTACTCATAAGATAGGGATAGGAGAAAACGGAGGCGCTTTCTTCAAGCTTGCCGACAACGATAAAGCACAGGTCCTCGACGCGCGTGGGCTCATAGTTCTCGTCCCATTCTATCATGTTGTCGGGAGAGATGAATCTGTCCCCCACGGAAAAACCGCTGCCCGGAGAAACGACCGCCGGTATAGTCTTGTCGCTCCGGTAGGAATGCTCTGTTTTGTTGAGCCATGTTCCGCCGGATAGCTTTGGCGTGAATCTGTCAATGAGGTCCTCGTCATAGGCTATCGTCTGATACATTGAATCTTCATCGCTGTTTACATCATAGCCCTCGGTCACAAAATTGATCCAGCAGGTGGCCGATACATCGGCGCCCTTCATGCTCTGCCTGAAGTCGTCCGCATACATGAACGGTCCCTGATAGTTTACAGCATAGCCCTTGCTCTCAAGCTTGTCCTTGAAGGGAGAATAGAGTTCGTATCTTGAAAGACAGGCAAAGCTCACCGCAAGGCAGAGAACGAGCACTGCCGAGAGCTGCACGATCTCCAGGACCCTGAATACCCCGAAGGCTCTTCCTTTTCCTTTGGTCTTCAACTCGATCAGCGAATGCCTTCTGACTACAAAGTATATCATCAGAAGCATAACGGCTGCAACGCTCGCGGCGTAGATACCGAAGACCGCTGCATAAAGCTTGAAGCTGTATGCGTTCTCAAAATGCTCGAACAGCCCTGCAAACCTCGGCATGAGCAGCCTGTGCCACAGAAATTCACTAAACGCAAAAAGCGGCAGGCTCAGAACAAGAGCTTCGCCCATATAGATCATTACAGCCTTGCCCCCGGTGCAGCCGCAGAGCCTGAAAACCGCAAGGTCCCGGCTGCGGCGCTCAAGGATATATCTGTAGAGCACAGCCATGTTTATGGCCGCAAGTATTGCGATAACGACAGAGATAAGAAGGATAGTCCTGTAATAGTAAAGCTCCTCGGCAGGGGCGAATTCAAGCTTAGGGAGAGTTGCTCTCTCGCCGAGGTACATAGCCGCCGCCGCCGAGAACTCATTATACTGCGACATCGTCAGGGGCTCGTTGAAGGAGATGTCCATAAGCCCCATATAGGGCTGCACCCATATTTTCATATCTCTCGTAAGCGCTGTCAGCGGTACTACCAGTCTTCCGTCAAGATTCCCGCTTATCCGCCGAAGCTCGTATTTTTCTCCTTCGATAGTTATATACTTTTCATCCGTAAGAAGCCTTGCTTTGGATTGATTGATAGAATGGCCATGATCCGGATCGAAAAGCTCATCACCGACGACAACTATCCTTTCTCCCGAGGCATAATCTTCGTCACTGATCGTCCCCTCGTCTATGCCGGCGCAAACCACCGAGTGGTCCTTTGCCGAAACGTGGAAAAAGCTCTCATATATCCCTGTGTCCGAGATCAGTTCACCGTTTTCCACAGTACAGTAAACGTCATTATAAAAACCCAGATAAAGATTTATCTGAGCTATATTATCTGCCAGGTCGTCTGAGAAAGAGGACAGCATATCCGTAAATTCACCGACAGTTATCTCCGATTCAAAGACCTCAAGGTAGTCGCTGCTGTATTTTTCGCTGGAATGAGATGTACCCGCCGCTGCTTTGATGCTGATATCCTTATATGCCGTGTTCTTCCCCTTTTCTATCACAACGTTGTAGCTCTGATACAGTCCGTAGGAAAAGCATATAACAAGGCAGGAAACTACCACATTAAGCACAAAAAGCGACCCCAACAGCCGCTGTCTTGATAATAATGAAAATAGATTTTTTCCTATGTATTTCATAACGATGCTCCTTGAAAGGGATATTCGACATTAAAACTATCCTCTAATAAATATCCCGCTTTGGACCGCCTTTGTAACTCTTTCCGAACAACTTTGTATGGGTACACAAATACATCGCCCTGCTTTTGTGCACCCATACGAAAAACAGGAATAAAATATCAGTTCCAGTTGAAGCCGTCGTTACCGGTGTAAGTGAAGGTGTGCTTTATATTTTCAGCTTTTGCTAGTCCTGTCATTGGAGAAGTTCCGTTGTAGATCTCCGAATAATGATATGATGAAACTAATGTTGAAGAAGTTGAGCCTTGGTTTCTAACCTGATGATAGCTTCCGGTCGCTTTTACAGCTGTTGTATACACTGTGCTTACGCTTGTCTCCGATGAATTGAGATATGATGCACGAGAACCGACTAAAACAGTGCTGCCGGTCAGATTTGTAGTCCTTGTTTTGATCTCACGATATGTCGTTTTATTCTCAAAGTTTGCATTTATCTTCATAGTTGTGTAGTAAAAATGCTCGCTCCAATAAGCACTTGCACTTACACCCATCATACTAACCGCTATAACCATAGCTGCTCCCATAGCCGCAAATCTTTTTCTTAATTTCATAAGAATTCCTCCTTAAATTATACCACCACAGCCTGTAGCTTTCAATGATTTTTACAAAATGTTCGGTAGTCCTAAATAACAAAAAACAGTAAGCCAAATTTCAGTCCTGTACACTTCAAATCATATGTATCATCACATTTCTTCCCGCATAAAGCGTCTTTAAGTCAGCATGAAGCTGTGTTACTGTAGATTGTTATCGTCTCATAGCTGTTGCCGCTGTAGACCTTTGCGACGGTTTTAAGGCGATATGTGCCGCTTGAAAGCGACGATTTTGAATTGCTGTACATAGCAAGCCATGAATTAAATGTTTTGCTCCAGCTTGTCACATAGTTCCATGTGCTGCCGCTTTTCTTTTGCAGAGTTTGTGTAACAACCACTTTTGTTGCTAAATTCGACATGCCTCTTACCATGCTGTTACAGGTTGCAGCTTTGTTTGAGATCGACAATGTTGAAACAAGGCTTGCAGTATACTGGTATTCTTCAACTATCTCTGTGTCGATCGGCGTATCAAGTTCATTATCTGCTGATGCAGAGAAACTCGCAGCAG
>JAFVBU010000081.1 GCA_017479805.1 Ruminococcus sp. | reverse complement strand
TTCGATCGTTGTATCCATAAGACACGCTCCTTTTTGTGGATCACGGCAAATAATGTCAACTACCACCCAACATATAACATTTTACCAAAAATGCGTCAAAAAACAAGAAATACCGTCATTTTGACGGTATCGACGGTGTATATGCCGACCCTCAGACCTTTGCGGACGGCGAAAAGCATTTCGATATCGATTACGTTCGTGTCTACGATAAAAACGGTGACGACTTCGCTCCCACTCCCGTGACGTCCCTTTCTCTCGGCTCGTACATCGAGGGCGCTGAAGCAGGTGTCACCAACAAGGACGGCTGTTCCGTGGTGCATATCGAAAATGTCGGCTCTTTGGAGTACGGTGTTATGGGACTTATCCGTGGACAAAAGGTCGGCGCAGGGGAGAAGTGGACTCTTGAATTTGACGTTTCCTCTACCGCCGAACGTGAAATGGTGGTCACCGCTGAGGATTCGACTTACACACGCTATATCGACCAAAAAGTGACTGCATCACCTGCGGAACAGCATTGCAGTTTCGATGTGACATTCGATTCGGATATGTCAGTTGACCTGAAATTCCAGCTTGGAAATATCGGAAATGCCGCTTCTGTCGGTGCACATGACGTCACTCTCTCGAACATAAGATGGACAAAACAATGAACAAAAAACTGTACAAAGACCTGTTTACCATCGTAACTCCCATAGCCTTCCAGTACCTCATGTCCTCGCTGGTATCGGCATCCGACGCCTTTATGCTGGGATTCCTCGATCAGGACTCCCTTTCCGCCTCGTCGCTGGCAGGGCAGATAGCCTTTGTGTACAGCCTTTTCTTCGGGGCATTCATCAGCGGCTGTAACGTTTTGGCGGCGCAGTACTGGGGCAAAAAAGACAACGTAGCTGTGGAAAAGGTGCTTGCCGTGACCATGAGGTTCTCGCTTTTGGTGGGAGCGGTGTTCACTTTGGCGGCGCTGACAGCCCCCGAAGCTATAATGCACCTGTTCACCTCGGACAGTGACCTTATCGCCATCGGCGGACGGTATCTGCGTACTGTAGCCCTTTCCTACGTGCTGATGGGATTTTCCCAGACCTATTTCGGCATAATGAAGGTCTGCGACAATGCAAAACTAAGCTCGCTCATCGGTTCACTTGCGGTGGTGCTGAACATCATCCTCAACGGCTGTCTCATCTTCGGACTTGGCTTTTTTCCGAAAATGGGCATTGGGGGAGCGGCACTGGCAACGGTGCTGGCGAGAGTTTTCGAGACTGTGTTTGTTATCGTTGTTATACTGCGAGGAAAATGTACTCCTCTGCGTATAAAATGGATGTTCAGCTCAGTGGGCGGCACACTTGAAAAGGAGTACATCCACTACACTCTCCCCGTGCTTTTCAATCAGCTTGGCTGGGGCGGCGGTGTGACCATGTACTCGGTCATTATGGGGCATCTCGGAAGTGACGCAACAGCGGCAAATTCCATTGCAGGCATAGTCCGCAGTATCATCGCAAGCCTTTGCTGGGGCATTGCTTCGGGTGTGGGCATCATACTTGGCGGTATGCTCGGCAGAAACGAGCTTGAAAAGGCGAAAAAGGCAGGGGGCAGCTTTGTGCGGTTCTCCATATTTATCGGTGCGGCATCGGGACTTGTCATCCTCGCTCTCACACCTTTAGTTCTGCACGTTATACACCTCAACGACACCGCTCAGGGCTACCTGAAATATATGATGCTCATGGCTTGCTACTACATCATCGGCAACTCACTGAATTCCACCATAATCTCGGGAATATTCCCATCGGGCGGCGATACAAGGTTCGGTATGTTCTGCGATATCATAACGCTCTGGTGCGTGGTCGTGCCGCTGGGAATGATAGGCGCATTTCTGCTGAAACTTCCCGTTCCTGCGGTAGCCTTTATCCTGACACTGGACGAATTTGTGAAAATACCTGCTGTATACAAACATTACATGAAGTATAAATGGCTGAAAAATATCACCCACTGAATGGTTGGTGTATCTGTGTTTTTTATTGGGGAAATACTTTTGAAGCCGGGACTCCTAAAAGAAGTATTTATGATTTTTAGCGCAGGCTGCGTAGATTTTACGCAGCCTGCTTTCCGTTTTTGCAGTCTTTTTGAGAAATATCTGCATAAGCTTACTATTACATTTCCCCCAGCAGCTTTTTACCCGAGAGTGATAAATATTTTTCGTAATGCAATAAGGTCGAAGATATCGATTATTTTATCGCTGTTGATATCCGCCATTTCCGCCTGCTGTTTATTGAATTTCTCCTTGCCGTGTAGGTATCTCTGCATGAGGACGAGGTCGGCTATGTTATGAGTTCCGCTGAGGTCGATGTCGCCGATGATGGACTCAGTCGGTATAGCGATGGCGATACGGTCGATAGACGGAGCGTTGCCGCTGTTGTTGTACAACTTGATGGTGTTTCTGCCCTCTTTCAGAGTTACGGTCGTATCCACGCCTGCGATACCCGACCAGTCGTTGCGGTTTGCGTAAAGTCCCTCAAGATTGCGTGCCCACGTGCCGTTTACGTCGATACTGAGGTTTCTTCTCTCGCCTGATACGTAGTATATCCTGAGAGTGTACTCCCCTGCCTTGTCAACGGTCACATTCTCGAATGTCAGGTCGTTTCCTGCGCCGCCGATATAGCCAACGTAAGCATTGCCCGAGCTGTACTTGCCGTCGTTGCCCGAGGTTATGCCAGCCTTGCCCGAGATTTTAGCCTGTTCAGCCTCGTAGAACTTGTAATTGCTGTAAGGAGTGGTCAGCTTCATGCCCGATTTTGTCAGCTTCATGGCAACTCCGCCGTTGTCAAGCAGATCTTTTTCAATAACGCTGTCCTTAGTCAGGCCATCGATAACTGTTATCTCCACCTTGCTTCCGTCGGCATTGTCGCCAAAGAGGTAAGCTGTGTATGTGTCATCATCTGTGATAAGGTCGGACAGCTTTACGCTGACCTTTCTTCTGTCGATGGTCGAAGCGCCGATATACCAGTTATTGCCGTTTCTGCGTGCTGTGACATTGAACTGCATAGGTCTGCCGTCCAGAATTTTCAGCTCGTCCCATGTAACAGGAACGTCGTTGAGGAAAGCGAGGGCATCAGTACCCTGATAGGTGTAGATGGAGTGGGCGAAATGCTGTAAGCCAGACTCAATATTGACGGTATCAGCAAGTGCAAAGCCTGCTGTAGCCTTGCTGTTGAACACAGGAAGTCCCGTAGGAGTGAAGTCAGCCGAGCCGACAACGTTACGTGTGAATGTATATGACACTCTGTTCTGGAGTGACGGGCTCTTGAACCACTTGTAGTACTCCGTGCCGTTGACAGCCTCGTATGACACGATATTGGGGTAAGTCCTGCTCTCGCCACGGGGCAGAGTACAGCCGTGGAACAGCACCATCAGCTTATTTTTAGCGGCAATGCTTGCACAGAGGTTCATCTGTTTCATGGTCTGCTGGGTGTCGCTTTCGTAGTAATCGACCTTGACGCCCTTAACGCCGAGGGAGGTTATGCGCTCGAACTCACGCACTATAGTTTCCTCGTCGAGCAGCGAATAATAGGGATATGCAGGATGTCCTGCGCTGTCACGGTAGATATCGTGACCCTTGTTGTTAACGCCGTACCAGAGGAAGATGCCTATACCCTTTTCTGCGGCATAGTCGCAAAGCTCCTTGACCTTTGAAGCGCTGTCGTCCCAGAGTGCCCAGCCGAAGTCGAGACAAACATAGTCCCAGCCGTTTTCAGCGGCAAAGTCGATGTAGTCCTTCTGAGTGTGGTACTCGATAGGCGAATCACCGCCGCTGCTCCACCATGACCATGCGACCTTGCCCGGCTTTATCCAGCTTGTATCGTCAAGCACGGAGGGCGGATTGAGGTTGAGTATCAGGTCACTGCATGACATATCGTTGAGGTTATCGGCGATCACAGCCGCTCTCCACGGAGTATGGAACGCACTTCCCATAGTGACGGATTCGGTCTTCATGCCGAACTTCCAAGTAAGCGCCCTTGTGCCGCCTGTTGTACGGAAATAGCCTGCACAGTACGGGTCGGACTCATTGAAAACGTTTGCCTCGGAAAGCGTTACCCAGTATTTATTGCTGATATTTCCTGTCAGCGGAACGGAATAGTCCACCCAGCTTCCTGTCATTTTCTCAATGGTGAATTCGGTGTAGTCCCATTCGTAGGTAGCGTTTGGCATATTTCCCCAGAGAACGCCGTCTTTCGGGAATACGACCTGACTTTGCTCCTCCTTGATGGAAGCGCCGTGGTCAAGTCCGTAGCGGAAAGCCATGCCGTCGTCGTAGACACGGACATAGACAGTCAGCGTGGAATTGCCCTTTTTAAGCGGGAAAGTCAGCTCCTTATAGTGATTGCGGATGGTGGTATGCTTGCCGTAGGGCATAGAGTATATCTCGTCATTCTCGACCACCGACGCTGTCGGGGCGGTCTGAGAGAATCCCGAGGAGAGGTCCTCAGTGGTGGTTATGATACCCAGCTTTGATGGCTCGATGACTGTTCCAAGCGAGCCGCCGCTGTATTTATGGACTGAGTAGTAATAGCTTCCCCGACCGTCCACCCAGAATTTCGTGATAAGCGAATTATCGGGGGACGAGGTTTCAAGCTCGGGGAGACTTGTGAGCGGAGTGCCGTTTTCGGAAAAGGCAGTTTCCTGCTCGGGAACGGCCTCGCCCTCTTTTATAGTATCCTGCTCGAAAGTGAAGCGGTACAGCGCATCGTCGGGGAGCGAAGTCACCTGCTCGGCTGTCAGCGCATAGTCATACATGGTCACATCGTCGATTTTCGCCATTATATCGTGGTCTGTGTACAGCGAGTGACCGATGGAATTATAGATGTAGGACGAAAGCATATCGCCGCTGAAAAGGCTTTTCATGGTATCCGAAAGGTTATCGGTCTCCTCGGTGGAGAGCAGAGCGCCGTCCAGATAGTACTGAGCATTGTCGGGAGTATAGACCGCAGTCAGCTCGTGCCATTTGCCGAAATCAGGCTCTGCACCCAGCTCGAATATGGACTTTTGGTCAGCGGCACTTCCTTTGCCGACGAAAACTGTGGTTCTGTAGTGCTCTAAAGTGTTAAGGTCGACTGAGATATCGGAGGAGTTGTAGCTCGGAGCGTTGCCCGAACCGAATGACAGCGGCGAAAACTGGAAAAGTCTCATGTACTTTTCGTCCCTGCTGTCGAGGTTGAATTTCAGTGAAAAGGTGAAGCCGTTTTTGCATCCTCCGCTGAACATCTGCGGCAGTTGGAGCCAGCCGCTTCCGAAGCTGTCGCCGTGGAGGTCGAGAACATCCGAACCGAATGTATCATCGTGGACGACTGAAGCCGCTGAGCCCTTGATAACGGCATTTCCCTCAGCACTTCCCTGATTTTCCACGATCGCATTGGCATAGTTCATGTCAGCATTGGCAGTAAAGCCGAACCATGAGCTGTAGGGAGCGGTCTGCAAAAGCATACACAGCGCCGCAGTTGTACTGATAATTTTTTTAGTGTTCATTTTACCCATTCCGAAACCTTCTTTCTGACCGAATCGAGTACGCACAAATTTCCGATTTCTCATATGTGCATATTGACGGTTTATTTATTAATATAAAATGTATATTTTTATAATAAACTGTAAATATATTTGGTTTGTTTTTAACAATTATACATCTTCACATTATAATATACAACCCTAAAAATGAAGAAAAGGTGGAGAAAACAAATATGATTTGCAATTTCTACATTTATTTCATACCAACGGATACGAATATGTTGAGTTTGAACATCCAAAATAATAACAAGCAGTATTAAAATATCACACATTTCTGTTTTGTATATCCAATTTGTAGTTTTATCCTGTTTTTGTCCACCTAATATTCGTATTGTGGGTTTACTTGTATACGAAATTGTATTACAATATATACAAGAAGTATGTACAACTTAACGGAAGAATACGAACAATGCTGTATTCGGGTTGCATACTTACACTATGGGAGGTATTAAAATTTATGAGAATTGCTTCAAAATTCAGATCTGCTCTGTCAGGCGTACTGGCAGGAGCAATGATGCTGACAGCTACAAGCGCTATGCCGTCAGCAACAAGTGTTGAAGCCGCAGGAGCGTGCACCATCAACACCAACAAGACCTATCAGCGCATCCGTGGCTTCGGCGGTATCGATATGCAGGAATGGCAGGGCTACACTCTGTCGGACGCTGAAAAGGCAACTGCTTTCGGCAACGGCGACAATCAGCTCGGTCTTACGGTACTTCGTGTATACGTAAACCCCAACAGCAGTCAGTGGAAGCTGTGTCTTCCAACTGCTCAGTATGCCGCTAAACAGGGCGCAACTATTTTCGCTACTCCGTGGGAGCCGCCGTCGAATCTGGCTGAATCAGGAGGAAACAACGGTAAGCTCCATCTTCCTAAGAACAACTACGGCGCATATGCAAAGCACCTGAACGACTTTGGTACTTTCATGAAGAACAACGGCGTTGACCTCTATTCCATCTCGGTACAGAACGAGCCGGACTTCTCTAAGGAGTGGACCTACTGGTCACCTACAGAGACTACTGATTTTATCGCAAACTACGGCGATCAGATCACAAGCACAAGGCTTATGTCCCCTGAGACATTCCAGTACGGCGCATGGGGCAACGGCAGAGACTATTATAACAACATCCTCAATAACTCCAAGGCTATGGCAAATACCGATGTTTTCGGTACTCACTTCTACGGCACTCCAAGAGAAAAGATGGATTTCCCTGCTCTTGAAAACAGCGGCAAGGAAATATGGATGACTGAGG
This sequence comes from Ruminococcus sp., assembly GCA_017479805.1. Taxonomy (GTDB): domain Bacteria; phylum Bacillota; class Clostridia; order Oscillospirales; family Ruminococcaceae; genus Ruminococcus. The sequence goes on along the minus strand of JAFVBU010000081.1, from coordinate 5,719 downwards.
TCTACGTTCCGAACTCGGAAGCAAATTCCGCTAACCGCTGGCCTGAGGCTATCCAGGTTGCCGAGAATATCCACAACGGTCTTGTTATAGGCAACATGAGCGTTTACACATGGTGGTACATCAAGAGACAGTACAGCCTTATTGAGCAGAACGGTTCAAACGGCGCTATCACAAAGCGTGGCTACATGATGGCTCAGTACTCAAAGTATGTTCGTCCCGGCGATGTTCGTATCGACGCTACAGAGCAGCCTAACTCAAACATCCTCGTTTCCGCTTACAAGCACAGCGATACTCAGGTTGAGATCGTTGCTGTAAACAAGGGCAATTCAGAGGTTACTCAGGAATTCAACATCAGCGGCAGAGAGATCAAGAACGTTGACCGCTACAGAACAACAGGCAGCGAAAACCTTGCAGCTACTAAGGGTATGGAGGCTAACGGTTCTACATTCTACTCGCAGCTCCCTGCAAACAGCGTTTCTACATATGTAGTTACTCTTACCAGCGACGGCAAGACAGTTCCTACCGATCCTGACCAGCCTGTTGTACGTGAGCCTATCACTCCCGATGCAAACGGCTACTACTACCACGATACATTCGAGGACAGCGCAGATGACTGGGAAGCAAGAGGCGGCTCCGAGCTTACTCTCAGCGGCAGGATCCCATACAAGGGCACAAACGCTCTCCTCATCCAGAACCGTGAAAAGGCTTGGCAGGGTGTACAGAAGTCACTTGACTCCCTGACATTCAAGGGCGGTCAGGAGTACAGCTTCAGTGTTGCAGCAACAATGCTTGAGGAGACCAGCGCAAACATGATGCTCTCTCTCCAGTACACAGACACAATCGGTGAGACAAAGTACGCTCATATCGCAGACGCTAAGTCGGACGGCAATTACGTTCATCTTGCAAATACAAACTACAAGCTCCCCGAGGGTTCAAATTACATCATCTACATCGAGACAGAGGAAGGCACAGATAACTTCTACATCGATGAAGCTATCGTAGCAAAGGCCGGTACACAGATCGAAGGTCCTGTTGTTACTACTACAACAACGACTACAACAACCACAACAACTACAACCACTACAACCACTACAACGACTACTACAACCACTACCACAACCACTACAACGACTACTACTACAACCACGACAACAACAACTCCCGAGCCTACAACAACTACAACTACCTCAACAACAGAGCCAGTAACAGAGCCAACTACAGAGTCAACCACTGAAACAACAACTACTACCGTTGAGCAGGGCACTTTCCTTATCGGTGACGCTAACTGCGACGGCACAGTGAGCCTTTCAGACGCTGTACTCATCATGCAGTCACTTGCTAACCCATCTTCTTATTCACTTTCAGAAATGGGCAGAAAGAATGCGGACTGCTCACACCCCGGTGACGGCATAACAAATATGGATGCACTTGCTATCCAGAAGCTGATGCTCCGGCTTATCTCGTCACTTCCCGAAAACTGATAATTCCCGAATTTATTCAACTCCAGCAGAAAAGCCTGTATCAAGTTTAGCGCTTGATACAGGCTTTTCGTTTAGTTTGGCTTTATTGTAATAGTATAAGAATCATTGCTCTTTTCGCCGATTTCAATGGTAAATCCCGTATCCACAGTCTGTCTGCCGTTATCGTCATACCAGTGGAAGCCTGAGATATTACCGTTGATAACGTCGCCTGTCTTGTAGATGTTGTCCGTATCGCTGTCGTCAATGAGCCTGATAAAGCGTCTGCCCTCGTAATTGTCGGTGAACTCCGAGCCGCTTGCGTAGCGGTAGGATACCCACCAGCCGTTGTCATAAAGTGTCGCATCAACATGGTACACCCTGATACCCTCGCCCATAGCCACATACCACGGCGGCGAGCTGTTGTTGCCGTCCTTTGTGGTGTACTCTACCATCATGTACTCGCTGTGATACCTGTTGTCAAGGTCGCCGCAGGGGATTATCAGTGTATTTCCCTTTGAAGTCTGGGCGTTGTACATCGTGAAGCTCTTTTCGCCCTCGGAGGGCTTGTATACCTGCACCTGATCGGTGGTGTACCAGCCGAGCTGGAGCTTCGATACACAGCTAAAGTCTCCGCCTGTGTCGTCCATAAGCTCACTGCCTGCCGTGCCGTGAAGTCCGTCAAAATCTGTTGAGCGGTCATAGCGGTAGTAATCGGGAAGTCCCATACAGTGACCTGTCTCATGGAGCAGAGTAGAAGAAAAGTCCTGATAATCCGTTGAGGAATTTATCTGGCAGTTGCCCGTTATCATGTGACCTATCTTCATGCCGTCGTAGGAATATGTGTCGTTGGCAAACTGCACAGACGCAGGCCACCATGTATCCTCGCTTGACTGCTTGGGGACAACCACGAATACAGTGTCAATGTAGCCGTCACTGTTGCCGTCGAAGTCACGGAAATCTATCTGACTGTCAAGTGCCTTGCAAGCCTCGGTGAGAAGTGCCTTTTGTCCGTCCACACTGTAATAGCTGTTGACGGAATTTGAAGTGCTGTAGTGGTAAGCCTTGCCCTCCAGCTTCATTGCGCCCTTTGAGGAACGCTCGTAGAAGCCTGCGGCGCTCTCCCACGGGAAATACTTGCTGTTCACATCGCCCTCACCGAAAGCAATTGTCTCTATTTCATCGGTGCTCGGCAGATAGCTGTACTTGCAGTCGGCAAAATCCGCATAGATTATGAGCATTTTGCCCGTTCCCTGCGAGGGCATATACTTGTAAACATCGTTGACGCCTGCGCCGATGTAATCGCCGTTGTTTTCGATGGGGTCATCGGGTATTTTCTGCTCGGTCTGCCACTGCCACACCACCTGTCCGCTGTTTTGCAGGATGGCCTTTCTTAGCTGTATAAGGTCGAATACGTCTATTTCACCGCTCTGGTCGAGATCCGCAGTTACAAGGTATTCACCTGCCTGAAATCCGTCTGCGCCATTGATGCCTATAAATGACTGCTGAACGTGATAACCGTTTTCGTCGGTCAGCGGCTGTATACCGTGAAGATGGCGGCTGAGGGTCACAAGGTCAGCCATGTTAACTTCTTTGTCGTTGTTGAGGTCGCCCATAAAGCCGATATTCTCCCAGTCAGCCGAAGCGGACAGCGGTACAGCAGACGAAAAAGCCAGAGCCGCAGAGCATACCAGTGAAAACGCTTTCATTCGTGGTTTTTTCATGTATATTCCTCCGTTCTTTTTAGCGGCAATATAAAATTTATAAAAAGCGGCAAGCGAAGCTATGTCACACGGCTGTTTAACAAGCACGCCCCTCGGCTTGACCGACGAAATAATTATAGATTTTTAATTGCCAAAGTAATAATTGCTCCCCCAAAACGGTAAAGCAATATCACGAACCATCCACTCTCATTATACCTTATTTTCCGTCAAATGTCTATACTTGACAAAATTATTTAAATATGATACAATATTTTTATACTAATCTCAGACGATTCGATGAAAAGATTTACCGATAGACGTTCGCTGATATAGGAAAACGACCGCAAGCGTGCTGTCGCACGGTAAGGGCGTTTGACGACGAGCAGCGGACGTATAGCGGTAAAGATTTTCATTGGTTCGGTCTGAGATTAGTATTATATTTATTGCTATGGTGAGGTTTTATATATGGATGCAGAAAAAGAGGTCATAGTCCCCGAAGAATTAACTCCCGAAACTGCCAAAAAGCTGTTTTGGGACTGTGAGGGCAATTACTACAGAATAACCGAAGTCCTCGGCGACAGGAACGCTGAATACAAGGCAATCGTTGACAATGGAAGATTGCAGGAAAAGTGGGCATCGGAGGAATGTGAGAAAAGGCTGAAAAAGCTGGAATACGGCGATATCAGCGACTACTGCGGAGACTTCCGCTGTATGGGAACTCTGGCGGAATACTGGATATCCGACGGCGAGCTTCTCCACCCCGAGCTTCTGGTCAGCGCATGGAAAAAAATACAGGTCTTGTCAAAGGACACCGTGAGGATCGGCGCATCACAAAAATATCTTAACAGATTCAGGATAGCCAAAACCGAGACAAAAAGGAAACTGCTTCCGCTTCTGGATATGTTCGGCAACTATCTGAAATTTCTCAGCAAAGAGGAGCTTAACAAGATCGGTCTTTACGGCGGCAGAGACGAATTCAAAAACCTTTGCGCCGACCTCCGCAGAGAAATAAACGAGGATTCGCCAATTGAGAGCAGCAGCTTTCACTTTGTGCCAACTCCCGACGCTTACCTTGATATCATCGTCGATTCCCTCATGCGGAAATGGAACAGCACCGACATCGTCAAGGAGAGCACAGGGCAGATGAACTGTGCGTGGGGCGTTGAAAATCAACGGATATACGTGTCGGGCGTTTCGGCGGTGGCAGACTACGGCTCCCCACGCCACTTTGATATTATGGAGTTCGTGGCTGTTATCCCCAATGAAAAGCAGGCTTATCTGTTCAGATGCAGGCTGAATGACAGCGGAAAATATGAAGTTGAACAGTGTGACCTCGAAGCCCAACCGCTCATTCCGATGTTTGAGGAAGCTGTGGAGATGTACCGCAACCGTATCGCCTTTGCTGAATATACGGGAAAATTGGACTACCATTGGGCAAACCGTAAGACGGAACGTCAGGAGCAGTATCTTGCACGTTTCCCGAAGGTGTACCGTGACATCTACGCAAGGATACCCGAATGTAACATAAAGGATACACTGACCTATATGGTGGATTTTGCCGAGGAGCTTTGCAGCGAGTACGGCGGCAGTCCCGATGGCTTCGCTCCGCCTGCTGCCGATGAGGAAATTGCCGAATGGGAAAAACAGTACGGCATACAGCTCCCCGACGATTACAAGCAGTTCCTGCGGTTCGCAAACGGCGTAAGTATGCCGAATTCCGTTGAATTCTTCGGACTGAAAGCTCTCGGCTCTTGTCTGGAATATCTCCATGACGAGGACTGGTTCGGCTACTGCGACGCAGGCTCATTCATCGGCGACGGCACTATGCTCTGCTTCAAAGACGACGGCGATTTCTACGAATGGCAGGACGGCGAAATGTACCGCCTCGGCTCATTCACCGAAGCGGTAAAGTATATCTGTGAAGTATAAAGTGACTTCTTCTTATGGCACGTATCCCATCAGTTCTTTTTCCGAGAGAGGATAGCGGCGGTTGCAATGCCGAAAAGCAGAGCAACGCCTGCAATACTGCCGCCGATGGCTTTTTTGCCTTGCTCGGTAAGCTGTTTTTCGCCGACTTCACTGGTCGTGTAGGTAAAGCCTGTGGCACGGAAAGCTGTGTCAACGTCCTCGGCAATTACCTCATGCCCCTCTGCATTGGGGTGGATATCGAAACTGCCGATGTTAGTGAGAGTTCCCGATTTTCCCTTAAAATCAGCGGCAACGTCAATGACTGTGTAGCCGCTTGAAGAATTCCCCGAAATTATGCTGTTCAGCTTGCCTATCTTCTCATCGGAAAATTCCGTCACCATCTTGAATTTGTCGAAATATTCAAGGGGATCGTAAAGGGTCTGTATGTAGACAGTGCCGCCTGTGCGTTTGAGAAGCTCCTCGGAAATTATCTTGATATTGCCGTCAAATTTTTCGAGAGCCTTGTTGACGTCGCCGTCCATGCTGAGGAACGATGCCGCCGCACTGAAAAGGTCGAGGCTGCCTGTGTCGAACGAACCCGAATCAGAAAATCCCAGACTTTTGAGGAGATCAAGCATGATTCCCAGCAGA
>JAFVBU010000080.1 GCA_017479805.1 Ruminococcus sp. | reverse complement strand
CATAGCCGACATATTGGTATGGCAGTGAAGCTCCACACGCTTTTCTGGATAGTTGTCCATCTTGGGTATACGCTTTACCTTGATGAGAGAATTTGCTGATATAACGATGTCACGGGCGTACTGGTCGTAGTCGATCTTACCCGAAACAAGGAGAGTTGCTCCGTTCTTGATGGAGGAAAGCTTCATCTCCTCTATCTCCTTGACAGTGCCGAATATCTTTATCATCAGCGAACCGCTGTAGTCTGTGATATCAAATGTAGCCACACATTTTTCGTTTCGCAGTTCCTTTATCTCGGATGCGAAAACGTCACCTACAACAGTCAGCTTTTCGCCCAGTCGCTGTAGTGCGTCGCAGATATTCACGGGAGTCTCACGTATCGCTCTGCCCTTGATTATCTCCGCAGATTCACTGTCGAAGTCCTTGTTGAGGGCTGTGATATCAAGAGCCTTAGTGGGAGTTATTGACTCTATCTGCTCACGCTGTATCTCGTCCGCCGACTTTTCGGGTATGAGCTGAGCGCTGTAGTCGGGCATTTCAGCCTCAAGGCGCTCAACCATCTGGTCGTACTCAGCCACAGGGATGGAAGTATCGCCGTCAAGGGTAACAGCTATGCGTGTGCCGAACTGCTGATATATCATACGTGCGAATTTTCCGCAGAAGTCATAGCGGTCAAGGATATCCCTTCCGCCGTGGACGATACGGATATTCAGCCTGCCGTCGGAGAGGCTCACATCGGCATCGTCGAGGAATCCATTGACAACAGAAACATCACGCTTTATCAGCTTGATAAGCTCGCCGTAGCAGTCCATGCCGAATATCTCCGACGGATAGCGGCAGGCAAGACGGATGATATCCACACGCAGAGCCGCCTCGGCAGCTTTTTCAAATGCGAAGATATCGTCACTCGGAACAAGCCTGTCATAGTTGGCATAGAAAGTGATATTATCCAGCTTTTCCGAATAAGTGAGCCTGTATATCTCACCGTCACGGATGCTTTCGGGTATCTCCGCATTGTATTCTTTCAGAAATTCAGACAGTTTTATCTGCATTTGCAACTCCCATTTCTTATGGTTTATCAGAACCTGTCTTCACAAGATATATTTTCAGCTTTGTCCTCAACAAAATTATGCTCGAAAATCCGCTTGATCTGCTTGTGAAGACAGGTTCTTATTTTCCGTTAACATATTCCACAATTGTAATAATAATACGAATTATTACACAAACTGCCGCAATAAAGATCAGAACATCAAGGATCATCATTGTCACATCGCTCCGACAAATAGCTTGAATCCGTTCATCGTCCACCACTGTCAGGCAAAAAAACACAACAATGATAACACCTACGGCAGCCTCGATAATATCAGCTATTTTTTTCATATTTATAACATTTCTATTTCTTTCAGCAGTTCGGGAACTATATCAGCTTCAGCTATTTTACGCTGTTTACCGTCCTTTTTGAAGATAACAGCACAGCCGTCGCCGCCTGCTATTCCAACGTCAGCTTCACGTGCTTCACCGGGTCCGTTTACGATACATCCCATAACTGCAACGGTTATATCCTTGTCCATATCCTTAACGGCGTCCTCCACCATTTTAGCGGCTTTCACAAGGTCGATACGTGTTCTTCCGCAGGTGGGACATGAAACTATCCTTACTCCCCCACGCTTGCCGATACTCTTTAGTATATCCTTTGCGGCGGCTATCTCACGTATGGGGTCGTCGGTCAGGGACACACGGATAGTCTCGCCTATACCGTCGCAGAGCAGCGAGCCTATGCCTATAGCGGACTTGATAAGTCCCATTCTCTCCGTGCCTGCCTCGGTAACTCCGAGGTGCAGCGGATAAGGGCACTTCTCGGCAGCAAGACGGTAGGAAGCTATCATTCTGTTTACGTCCGAGGACTTGATGGATATAACGATATCGTTGAAGTCAAAATGCTCCAGCATAGCCGCATGGGTCATAGCGCTCTCCACAAGAGCCTCGGGAGTCGGTGAACCGTATTTCGCCAATATCTCCTTTTCGAGAGAGCCTGAGTTCACTCCGATACGGATAGGCAGGTTTCGTGCACGGCAGGCGTCCACAACAGCCTTAACTCTGTCCATTCCCCCGATATTTCCGGGGTTTATGCGTATCTTGTCCACTCCTGCGGCGGCTGACTCTATAGCCAGCTTATAGTCGAAATGGATATCCGCAACAAGGGGAATGCTGACAGCCTCCTTGATGGCAGGTATCAGCTTCACAGCCGCCTTATTCGGTATAGCGGCACGGATGATCTCACATCCTGCCTTTTCCAGCTACACAGCCTGCTTTACGCTGCCCTCGATATCGTCCGAGCGAGCGTTGAGCATGGACTGTATGTATATATGCTTTCCGTCAAGGACACAGTCCCCGACTTTAACAGGTCTGACATTTCTCATTCTTCTTAACACCTCAACCCTTTATTTAATTAGGAATTCGTAATTCGTAATTCGGAATTGCGGTGTCCCCTATCGGGGACAAATTCAAATAATAATTTTGAATTATCTACTTTTAAATCAGTCAGCGAAGCTGACACATTAACCCTTTATTTAATTGGGAATTCGTAATTCGGAATTCGGAATTGCGGTGTCCCCTATCGGGGACAAATTTAACTAATAATTTTGAATTATCTACTTTTAAATCAGTCAGCGAAGCTGACACATTAATTCCGAATTCTGCATTCCGAATTCCGAATTATAAATCATATTCTGCTGTGCCGAGGAAAACAACACGGGCATTTTCAACCTTGTTTCCGTCATATTCATAATTGTACACAAGTATCGCACCATTGCAGTTTTCAGGTAGTGTTTTCCCCGAAAATTCGGCAATGAAGCTGTCATAATAAGAGCAGTCCGCTAAAAGCTCCTCTGCGGTGCTGACTGCGTTTTCACGAACCGCCGATTCCATGAAGTCCTCATCTATATCCTCATCGTTCACACCGTTGTCAAGGCAGAAACGGGACGGGCGGTCGTTGTCGTAGTCATACTCGGTATATTCCTCCAGCTCGTCCTCAGTAAAGCCGCATACCGCCCATACAGAAACTATGCCGTTATTTTCCATCTTCTTTATCTTCCTTTTCCTCGGTCACTATTTCAATAAACTCCCCGATAAGGTATTCGTCTTTATAGGCGTATACCGTACATTCGGTGCAGTTGTCGTTTTTGCAGTGGTCGTCGGTGTAGCCCTCGCTTTCAAACAGCTTGCCGTCATCCGTTTTCACGGTGAATATGTACCGATAGCTTCCGTGTCTGCGTACCATCGCCGACCTGAGTATCTTTCCGTTCACCTGTGTGCCACGTGCTCTTATGCGGTTTTTGTGCATCCTGTACGCCGCAAGGGAGAAGATGTTGTAGAACACCCAACCGATGATGAACACCACAAAAAGTGTGAACGCCGAGAAAATGTTGATATACTTGTCCGTAAGCTCCTCCATGCTTGCATGGCTGAACAGGCAGAAAAATATAAACGCAAGTACCGCCGCCGCAAGCATTATCAGCTTCGGGGGCAGCTTCTTCATCAGGCTCTCGGCGCTGCTTTTATATGTATGGCTCTTTCTTGTTTTTTCTTCGCTCATAACGTCAGCTTCATGCCGTCAACCGACACTTCCACCTCAGGGAAAATTGCTTTCAGCTCCTCCGCAAACAGTGCAGGCTCTTTCTCGGCAGGACTGTAATGTGTGAGCCAAAGGCGCTTTGCGTTCGCCCTCTTTGCCAGCTCACAGGCATCCTGCATGAGCATATGCCCCTTTTCCTCCATCGACTGCTTTTTCTCCTTGTCACCGTACATTCCCTCGCAGATGAACAGGTCAGCATTTTCGGCAAATCCAACTATCGTATCAAGGGGACGGGTATCGGTGGTGTAGGTTATTTTCAGCGGTGCTCTCTGCTCGCCTGTTACCTGCTCCTGAGTTATGACAGTGCCGTCCTCAAGAGTAACGCTCTCGCCTGCGTGGAGCTTCTTCCAGAGCTGAACAGGGATATTCAGCGCCTTTGCCTTTTGTGGGTCGAATACGGGCTTGCGGTAAAATTCAAGGCTGTAGCCGATACATTTTGTACTGTGCTGAAGGGGCAGAGTGCTGATGGTGAGCATGGGGTCGATACGCTCAATTTTGAAGCTCTCGCCCTCACTGTAGGAGAGAGTGTGCAGTACCACCTCATAGGGCAGATAGCCGCACACGGACATCAGCGACTTCACCGCATTGACACAGCTTTCGGGCAGGTAGATATCCAACGGCTCGGTGCGTGAGCAGTTGCCGATGGACAGGAGCAGACCGGGCAGACCCGTTATATGGTCGGCATGGTCGTGGGTTATCAGCAGAGCCTCCACACGGCTCATTTTCAGTCCGTGCATACCCATAGCCACCTGAGTTCCCTCACCGCAGTCAATGAGCAGGGCTTTGCCGTTTTGTTCAACATATAAACTTGTAAGGAATCGGTCTTTCAGCGGAAGCATTCCACCTGTGCCGAGCAGACATATTTCTGCCATAGTTACCCTCCTTCTGTTATTCTGTGTATTATCTTGATTATATCATTGTGTGTAGCGAATATCATAACGCCGATAAGGAGCACCATTCCCGCAGCGTGAACATAGCCCTCATGCTCGGGCTTGACAGGCTTGCGGCGCACCAGCTCGATGAGACAGAACAGCAGTCTGCCGCCGTCCAGTGCAGGGATGGGGAGAAGATTGAATATACCGACGTTTATAGTGATGAGAGATGTCATATAGAGCAGGTTGAAGATAGCGTCCAGAACGGACTCGCTCTCCTCTGCCACCTCGCTGATGGTGTCAACAACACCTACGGGTCCCGAAATTTCCTCCTTGCTGACCTCGCCCGAAACAAGCTGTTTAAGAGACATACCAACAAGATGGCTCATGGACATGAAGTAGCCCCCTGAGCATTTCAGGATAGACAGAGGATTCTTGCCCTTGTAGACCAGACCGAAATCTATCATTCCGCCGCCCTCCATGTTGTTGTGGAACTTTACATCGCTAAGCTCCATCTTCTCACCGTCACGGATAACGGTTATCTCATGCTTGTCGAGCTTGGTGGTGGAGAGAACATAGTTCAGGTCAAGGTCACTGAAAATACGTATATCGTCTATCTCGTAGAACCTGTCTCCGTGGCGCAGACCGCTCTCATAGCTTTCGGCATAGTAGGTTACAGAACCGTCCTCAGCCCTTTCCCCTGCGAAGCCCTTTATCTCGGTGGTGGGGATATCGGTCATCATGCAGGACATGATAACGAGGAGCACAAAGCCCAGCACGAAGTTCATGCAAGCGCCTGCCGCAAGGACTATCATCCTTTTCCACAGCTTGGCATTACGGAAGCCTCTTTCGTCGTCGGTCTCCGAGTCCTCGCCCTCCATAGCGCAGTAGCCGCCCATAGGGATTGCACGGAGCGAATATTTTGTCTCGCCCTTTTGTTTCTGTAACAGCTTCGGACCCATGCCCACGGAGAATTCCAGAACCCTTATGCCGCTGAGCTTGGCACATATAAAGTGTCCGAATTCATGGACAGTAACGATAAGTCCGAATATAAGCAATGCAATGATTATGCCCATTGTTGTATCTACCCTTTCTTTCAATGCATAATGCATAATTCATAATGCGTAATTATTATTTCCGTGAGCGTAAGCTAACACCTCAACTGCTTTCTACTTTCTGATAGCTGAGAGAACATATTCCCTCGCCATAATGTCAGCCTTTGTAACGTCCTCATAAGAGTTTATGTCGAAATAGTCGAATTTATCCGGAACCGAGGAAACTATCTCGCCTATCTCAATGAATTTTATCTCGTCATTGAGGAAAGCCCTTACAGCCTCCTCGTTGGCTGAGTTGACCAGACAGGGGTACGCTCCCCCACGCTTTATTGCTTCTATAGCTGCTGACAGGCACTTGAAAGTGTCATAGTCGGGCTTCTCAAAGGTCAGCTTGCCGTAGTCGGTAAGTGACAGTCTTCCTGTGGGGCACTCCATCCTGTCGGGATAAAGCAGGGCATACTGTATCGGTATCTTCATATCGGGCACGCCCATCTGTGCGATAACGGAGTAGTCGTTGTACTCCACAGCCGAATGTACCACGCTCTGACGGTGCACCACTATCTCTATCTGGTCGGGGCGCAGGTTGAAAAGCCACTTTGCCTCGATGAACTCCAGTCCCTTGTTCATAAGAGTTGCCGAATCTATGGTAATTTTGTTTCCCATATCCCAGTTCGGGTGCTTGAGAGCCTGAGCCTTTGTGACGTCCTTCAGTTGGTCATAGGTATAGCCGAAGAAAGGTCCACCCGAAGCGGTAAGTATCATCTTGCTGACCTGCTCACGCTTATTTCCCTGCAAGCACTGGAAAACTGCGGAATGTTCGCTGTCTATGGGATAAATGGTCACGCCCTTTTTCTTTGCAAGCTCAGTGACTAACTTTCCGCCTGCAACGAGGGTCTCCTTATTGGCGAGGGCAACGTTTTTGCCTGCCTCCATAGCTGTGAGAGTGGGGAGAAGTCCCACCATGCCCACAACGGAATTGAGCACGATATCGCTTTCCTCCATGACAGCTATCTCGCAAAGTCCGTCCATGCCGCTGAGTACCTTTATATCGGTGTCGGCAAGGCGCTCTTTCAGCTCGGTGTATTTATCATCCCTGTAAATGCATACCTTTGAGGGCTTGTATTTTCTCGCCTGCTGTTCCAGCATATCAACACTGCTGTGAGCGGCAAGGGCAGTCACCTTTAAGCCGTGCTTCTCGCACACCTCCAGCGACTGAGTACCAATCGACCCCGTAGAACCGAGTATCGAAACGGTTTTATTCATCATTATAAAACACTTCCTTGTGATAATTCATAATTCATAATGCATAATTCATAATTAATTGTGTCCCCTTACGGGGACGGATCAAAAGTATAATTCGCATAATTATGCATTATGAATTATGCATTATTAATTAAAGAAAGGGGACTATCCGTCAAATAGTCCGTTCAGTCCCCTTTCGTGTTAAAATTCCTGTTAAAATAGATTCATGATATTCAAAAATACATAAAATGTAGGCAGCACAAAAAGCACGCTGTCGAAGCGGTCCATGAGTCCGCCGTGACCGGGCATTATCTTTCCGTAGTCCTTGAAACCTATCTGACGCTTTACCATCGATGCGGACAGGTCGCCTACAGTGCCGATAACAGCGCAGACTGCTCCCGTAACAAAGGCAAGAACGGCAGTTTTCACCGTGAAGCCGTCGTGGATACCGAAAGCAACTGTGTAGACTATAGCCGTTGTCAGTATGCCGCCCACAAGTCCCTCAACGGTCTTTTTCGGGCTTATCTCAGGGCAGAGCTTGTGCTTGCCGAGGGCTACTCCCGAGAAGTATGCGCCCGTGTCGGCTATCCATGCGCCGCAAAGTCCCATGACGAGGTAGAAAAGCCCGCTCAGCCTCTCGATGCGAACCATTGTTGTCATTGCCTGCGGTACAAGTATCATCACCGCCAACACGAAAAATACCTGCTCATAGCGTATCTCCTTGTGCTTTCTCAGCCATGTGATGAATACAACGAACGCACATATCAGCGTTACCGCAAAAGCTGCGAGGGTAACTGCACCGTCCTTAGTTTCTATCCACACGCCCTTTTCCTTTTCTTCCCATAAATAAAAGAAGCTATAGATAAATGGCACAGCGATACCGCAAGCCTCCGCCGCCAACAGTACGGGAACGCACTTGTGGAGCTTCACCGCACGGAGAAGCTCGAACAGCATAACGGCTATTATCGCCGCTACCGCAATGGGCAGAACTATCGTATCATGGAAGTAAAGCACCGCTGAAAGGAGCAGTACGCCGACTGCTCCCGAAATGATACGTGTACGCATCAGACACCTCCGAAGCGGCGGTTTCTTCTTGCGTATTCAGCAAGAGCCTTGTCAAGCTCGTCAGGTGTGAAGTCAGGCCATAATACGTCTGTATAGTAGAACTCCGCATAAGCGCACTGCCAAATAAGGTAGTTGGATATCCTCTGCTCGCCGCTTGGACGGATAAGCAGGTCAACATCGGGGTAGCCTGCTGTGTAGAGGTTGTCGGAGATGGACTGCTCTGTGATATCCCCGGGCTTTATTTCGCCCTTTGCAGCCTTTTCAGCCAGTATCCTTGCGGCATGGGTTATCTCGTCACGTCCGCCGTAGTTGACAGCCATCATAAGGTTCATTTCCGTATAATGGGCTGTGTCCTCCTCCAGCTTTATCATCTTCTCCTGCAAGTCCTCATCGAATGCGGACTTGTCTCCGAGGAATATCATACGGGTATTCTCGCTGAGGAAGTTGCGGACATCCACGATATAATCACGGAAAAGCTCCATGATAGTGTTGACCTCCTCCGCAGGTCTCTGCCAGTTTTCGGTAGAGAAAGCGTAGAAGGAAATATTTTTCAGTCCGATATCCTTACAGTAGCGGACTATCT
>JAFVBU010000079.1 GCA_017479805.1 Ruminococcus sp. | reverse complement strand
TATCCATAAATGCTTGTATAAATTCCAAATAACTGCGTCAAACTTTTTCACCATACGACAGTATGCTTTCAAAAGTTTTCCTTGTTCTTTGAAATTTCTACGGCGCATTTCCTGTATATTTTGCTGTAGCGCCGAGTATAAAAGGCATGAAAAACACAGAGAAAAGAGGTCATAAGTTGCTGAAAGTCATTGCGATAGTTTTGGCTGTAACAGTAATACTGATAGTTCTTCTTACAGTCAAGGCGGTACACGACGCTAAACTGCGGCAGAAAGATCAGGAGATGATGGTGAAGTCAGATGATGAGCTTATAGGCGAGCATTTATACATTCAGCGTGAGAGTGCTGATGATGTCGATGTGAACATATACATACCCGACAGCGATGAACCTACACCGCTTGTTATCAACCTTCATGGCGGAGCTTTCATTGCAGGCGATGCGGATACTCTTGATACTCAGAGTGAACGCATTTCATCGGATTGGAATTGTGCTGTAGTGACTGTAAATTATAAATTGGCAAATAACGGTATTACAAAGCAGTATGCCGTTGATGAAGTTAAGGACACTGTAAAATATATGACAGCCAATGCTGATGAATATAACATAGATACCGACAATATTTTCATTCTTGGATATTCAGCAGGCGGCTATCACGCAATGGCTTCCTGCTTGCAGCTTCATAAGGAGGGTATCACAGTAAAAGGACAAATACTTTGCTACCCATTTATCAGCGATATACTCGAACAGTACACAGAGCTTTCTGATGAACAGAAAAAGACTATTTCCTCTGCACTGTTTATTCTTGCAGGAGATGAGCCTATCGGCAAGGGTTCACTTGAATATAAGTCAGCGCTTGATGAAAATGGCGTGTCCACGGAGCTAATCACCTATGACGGGGCTTTGCACGGCTTCATCGAGGAAAACAATCCTGAATATGAAAAGCTCCATTTCCATGACAGCAAATCGCCCGAACAGGAGAAAATGGCAAGGCAGGCTGAGAATGATATAGGGAAATGGATAGGTAAGAAATACAAGCGATGAAAATACATTTTACAGAAGAACAACTGTCCTCATTCATTTACGGAGAACATTGTTTGCACGGAACATAACCGTTAGCAATAAGTTCATCACGGCTTCCGCTGTAGTATTGCTTGTTTTTCTCTTTCATATCCCCGACTGATGGACAGTCGGGCAGATGGAATTTCCCCGAATTTATATTTATCACATAGTCACAGCTTTCGGCATTCCTCACTTCGGTTACTGTAGTTTCCGCCGTTGTTCGGGTAGTTTCGGTCTGCTTCGTCTCAACCGCCGACGCTGTTGTGTATCCGTCAAGCAGATGATTTTCACCTGTTGAGTAGTCGATGAAAATATGCGGCTGGACGTTGTAGCAGAAAACGTTGAATTGCAGTCCCTCGCCGTTATCCTCCACCGACCTTGCCTCCATCAGCACACCCGTTACAAGCAAATTATCGCCCTCGAAAATCGGCGTAATGCGGTACATAACGTGGTTGTCAGTTCTGCGGATATAACTTGCGGTCATATTTTCAAATGGGAGCATACCGTCCTCGTTCATGTAGCGAGTGCCTGTTATAAGGTTGCACTCATTGGCATTTTCTCCCGTAAGCTGAAAGCCTATAAGGTGGCAGCGGTTGAAAAGGTAGTTGCCGTTGACAATGCCGTCATAGCGCACAAGCTGCCATCCCGAGGGCTTGACCATGCCAATGCCCTCACGCTTTTCGGTGGGCATCATGTCCCTGCCGATACAAGCGATACACTCGCCGCACCTTCCCAGTTCATCAAGGGGACTGTAATACTCAAAGGACTCAACGGTCATATCCTCATCCTTGAAAAACGGCACACCATTATTGATATCACAGTAGGGTACACCGTGATATTCGGGCACGTATTTCATGTCAAAGGCAGTAATTACAGCCGACTCCTCCGTACTGTGAAACGGCTTTATCTCACAGCCGAACAAAATGCAGAGAATAGGGATAACAAGAAATATGCTCATAATCCTTTTCATAGTGCACCGCTCCTTTCTTTTATCATTATAACACACCTATTGTAATATTGCAACATAGCATAAAATTCGGTCTCCCATGAAAACGAAAAGAGGGAGACCGAATCAGTAGGAAAATATTTTATTTCGGGACTGCGCCCGATACATCAATAATACCACAAACGGCACTTTGCGTCAAGTCGAAAAGTGCCGATTTTTAGCTGATTTTGGCGATTTTCAGCTTGTTCAGATATTCCTTGTGCTCATCGGTCACACGGAAGCTCTCACGGGCTTTCTGAATGGTCTTGTTGTGCACCCACGGTGAAAGTCTGCGCTTCTCGATATACTTCACAGCGCTTTCATACTGCTTTGCAAGGGCAGTTGCGAAGTACCATGCTATCATCATATTCACATAATACTCATCGCTGACAACCCCAGCCGCAAGCTCCGGATATTCGGGCTTGAAGTCATCGTCAAGGAAGTGGCACATAAGCATACCTATGCTGAAACGAATGGTGTAGGTCTTGTCGGACTTTATCCATTGCCGAATCTTTGCAAGAAGCTCGTCCTTGTGCTTTTTGAATGCTTTCGGGCGAAGCTGGTCGCAGGTCGCCCAGTTGTCGATATAGGGGAGAAATCTCTCGGTCTGCTCTATGGCTTTGTTATAGTCCTTTGTCTCGGAAATGATGAAAGCGTGGAGCTGATATTCGTCGAAATATTCGTGTGGAAGCTCCGCCAAAAACTGCTCTGTCTCCCCTGATTTTACAAGTTCCTTTGCGTAGGCTTTGAGCTGAGGAGTCCGCACACCTATGACTTTTTTGATGCTTGTGTCGGGTATCAGCTTTGACTGAAAATCTCTGTATTTCTCGTCCTGCATTGAAAAAAGCCTTTCTATTATTGCACTGTTTCCCATTTCATCTCACCTCAAAGCTGTAGTCCCCGTGAACAGGGATATTTTCCGATTCCATGCGCTCGATACTTCCCCACGAATGATCTTCGAGGGAAGTGATAAGGTCGGCGATATCACGCTCAGTGCCCTCAGCCTCCATCTCAACCGAGCCGTCGGGGAGATTCTTCACCCATCCCGAAATGCCCAGCCTTGAAGCGCTGTTCCTTGCTTTCCAGCGGAAACCCACTCCCTGAACGTAGCCGTAAAAAATAATATGCCTGCGTATCTTTTCCATAATAAGCCCTCCTGACAGTATATCTTATTATAGCATGATACGCTTATTTTTACAAGGTTTATAAGTGTATAAGTTGTCAGTGTATAAGTGTATGAGTCGTCAGTGATTAGTAGGTGAGCTCACCCTCGGGCTCCCGACAGCGCCCTCCGCTGCAATTAGTAGCTATAAACATCCACCTGTGTCATTCCGTCACTGTCAAAAACAGGCATTGGATAGGCAGGCTCATAGTAAAGCACTTCCTCGCCTGCAACGGCAATGAGCCAGTCATTCTTCATCAGATAGCCCGACACTCCGTTATCGCCTGTTACAGCCACAAGGTCGGGGATGAACCTGAAATCGCCGTCGTCATAGATATCCCCGTAAAGCTGACCGCTTTTGTTAGAGGGATAATCGGGCATATCATACGGAACTTCATCTGAGCCGTTCTGTCCCATTAAATATTTTATCCGCTTACAGCCGCTCAGGTCGGGCAATTCAATATCACACGGCATATCGACCGCAATTTCCTCAATGTTGATATGGGAATTATCCTCGTCCAGCTTCATCATAATTCCCGTTTGGATATCAATGTACATGGTGAAATTATTGACACCGTTCTCTCTGACACCGCTGATAAGTGCACATTCCCTGCCGCTGTATTCCTCAATGCTGTCAATGTGCCAGAGGTTGAAGTCCCAGAGAAATGACATGGCGATCGCCTGAGGGAAAATGGCTGTTTCCTCAGACCAGAATATAACGGGACTGTTTCTGTAGCTTGCACACCCATGATCGTTGGAATCAATTATAATGCGGCGGTAGTTATCGTCGGAATAGCAGTCGAAAGAACCTCTGTCGGCGTTTTCTTCAAGCAAATACTGGCTTATGCCGTCCTTGCGTGACATGAACTGATAATAATTCCCGTCGCAGTAATAATTTTCTGTTTCCAACTGCTTTTGATATGCTTTCCGTTCGAGAAGATCATCCTTGAACTCGATGGCCCTGTCATCATAGGTCATTTTTCCCTGCACTGGGTCAAAATAGTCGATACTGTTCAGCATGAGGTGGCAGATGTAGCTTTTCAGTTCAAGATTGTTCATATCCTCGGCATTTTTCAGCATATCCACGTAATGCTCAACGTCCACACGTGGGCGCTCGTCATAGGAATACTCCGCCATGCGGCTGGTATACAGTTCCTCCGCTTCCTGAAGTGAGCCGACTGTATAGACCTCATGAAGCTGCAATTCTCTGAGCGGATGGGGCGTCGGCTCGGTGTACTCCTCTGTTGTGGTCTCGGTAACAGCTTCTGTAACGGTGGTATCCTCATATTCGGTCTGTGGAACGATTTTTTTAGTTGAATTGAACATCATCGCACCGCCCACAGAAAGCGCTCCCACAAGCACCGCAACAGCGGCGGCTGTCATGGCTGACTTGTACCATTTCGGACGACTGTAGCGCTCAACACCGCTGACTGTAGTTTCCTCGGAGCTGTTCATATTTGACTTTCTTTTGTACATTTTCTCTGTAATGCGGTATATCCGCTCTTTATCCCTTTCACCTGCCGCAGAGTAGTCTGCCATCATCTCCAAAGCCTCATCATCGGCATTATCAAGCAGTGAAAGGTCGGGCTTCTCATTATTTTTCACAGCGTAATGTCCTCCTTTTCAAGCATATTTTTCAGCCGCTTCACCGCTCGGCTGCTTCTCATGCGGACTGCTTCTGCGGTCATTTTCAGCATTTTGGCGATCTCCTTTGAGCTTCGGCAATAGAAATATTTCTGCATGATTATGGTGCTGTCAGGCTCGCCAAGCTCTTTTATTTTCACAAGAAGAATTTTCCGCATATCCGCTTTTTCTGCATCCTCGGCAATATTGCTCCCGTCGCTCATCTTCTGTGCACCGCTTTCCTCAAGGGGAACAGTCCTGCCGCTTCTCAGGCTCAAACGGCGGTATGCATCTATGGAGCGCTTTTTTGCGATATTCCCGATAAGCCCGTGGAGCTCACCGTCAAAATGGTGCTTTTTGTCGAAATATATAAATACATCCGAAAACACATCGCCCACACATTCGTCCACATCCTCGGAGCTGCCGACACTTCGCAGACGGCTGAAAACAATGGTATAAACGTAGTTGAAGTATTCGTCAAAGACCGCTCGGTGAGCAGACTGCGGAGAGCGCTCCAGCATATCCATAAGCTGACTGTCAGTCATGGCAATTGCCTCCTTTCATAATATACACTCGTTTGCAGGACGGGAAGTGTAACAGCTTTTTAAAAAAATTATAAAAACGGCGAAGCCGATGACAGCGGAGGTTACCTCCCTCGGCTTGACCGACGAAAAAAATAATCCGCAATAAAAACTTGTGTTGACAAAATAATAACAAGGATGTATAATGAGTTGAAAGGAATTGAGATACTATGAAATATTTTATGCCTACAAAGCTGTACAGCGAAAAAAACTGTGTTGCTGCCCATGCGGATGAGCTTTGCTCCCTCGGCACTCATGCGCTCATCGTTACGGGACAGAATTCCTCTAAGGTCAACGGCTCTCTTGCCGATGTTACGGCTGCTTTGGAGAAAAATTCGGTGAAGTACACCGTATTCGACAGCGTTGAGGAAAATCCATCGGTGGAAACGGTCATGGCAGCACGTGACATGGGACTTGAATGCGGCGCTGATTTTGTTATCGGCATCGGCGGCGGTTCACCTCTCGATGCTTCAAAAGCTGTAGCTCTCATGCTGAAAAACAGCGGCAAGGACTGGGAGTTCATGTACGAAAACAAAACGTCCGCCTATCTCCCGTTGGCTGCTGTTCCCACTACCTGCGGAACCGGCTCAGAGGTCACAGGAGTTGCGGTGCTGACCCGACACGACCTTAAAACAAAAGTCTCCATGAAGCAAAAGGTTTTCCCGACGCTTGCCCTCGTTGACGGAAAATACCTCACTTCCGCACCGAGACACATTATTGTCAACACTGCCATCGACGCTCTTTCCCACCTCATTGAGAGCGCTGTTAATGTCAATGCCGACACCTACAGCGATATGACCGTTTTTGCAGGTCTGAGGGAATGGGCGAAGTGCCGCAGGTATATCGACGGTTCTGCGGAAATTGACGAAAAAGCCGCCGCTATGCTTATGAACGCCTCCGCTCTTGCAGGAATGTCCATTGCTCAGACAGGCACGACCATCCCTCACGCACTGAGCTATATGCTGACCTACGAAGCAAAAATTCCCCACGGTGCGGCTGTTGGTGCATTTCAGGGGAAGTATCTGAAATATGCCGATACCGACAGGAAAAATGCAGTCCTTGAAGCGGCTGGCTTTGCAGATACCGATGAGCTGGGGCACTTTATTTCCGCACTCGCTCCCGTAAGTGCGGAACGTGAGCTTCTTGAACGCTCGGCAATGGCTGTGCTGAAAAATCACGCAAAGCTGAGCCTTTGCCCGTACAACATCGACGAAATAGTGATGGCTGACCTCATTCAGCTTGGGATATGATAGAATTAAAAAGGATCGGTGAGATCACCGAAAATACGATAAACTGGTACATTGTCAGGCGGCTCGGGGATGAGCCTTTGCCGTTAGTGTACCTTCATGTTCCCGACCTTAGCCCAAGTGACGAGCTGCTCGACGAGTACAAGGCGCTCCGTGACGCAGAAAACTGGAACAGTTACACGTTCAGCACCATTTATCTCCCGAAATTTCTGAAAGAAATGACAGCCGAAACAGCAGTCGAAAAGCTCGAATATCTGGTCAGGGCGAGCCGTGAAAAGGATATCGCACTTTTCTGCTTCTGTAAGACCGAATCCCTCTGCCACCGCAGTATAATCGGCGGAATCCTCAAAGGCATGGGAGCTGATATCGACTGTTCTGACGAGTATGTGAAGTATTACAGGATGTATCAGGAGGAGCTTGCTCGTGAAAGATAGACTGAAAACAAAACAGCTCATCATCGGTATACTTGTGGGACTTCCCGTGGGTATAGGCTACGGCGTTTACAAGGGACTGCCGATGATAATTGCAGTAATGGTCGCAGTATTTGCAGTCATAGTTGTTATCATCAGCTATTTTTTTGAAAAGCGTTCGGAAAATATCGAACCGAAGCTGAAAGATTCCATCGAAAGCGGAGAGTATTTCGAGAACGAGGAGTGGCAGGAAAAGTACAGGAAATACTGCGAAAAGCACGACTTTTCCGCTGTAAAGGCAAGCTCTATGGAAGCCGACCTGAAAAGGTACTTCACCCGACCGATGGGATACATCATGGCGGCTTTTTCCCTGTTGTTCTTCATACCTGCCGTTATATGGAAAAGCGGCGATATTTCGGCTAATATTTTCTTAGCCATCGGCGGACTTATCTTTCTCGTTTGGGGAACTGTCATAATTTTCCGCACTCCCGTCCGCCGCTTTATACGTTCCTGCGGTGATGAACTGCCTATGATAGAGCGCTCCTACCTTAACGGGAAAATGCTCGTTTTCCGCAGAAATGGCATATATACCGAGAACAACGGCATAAATATCGGCGGAAATTATGTCGTCATTTTCCACAGGAAAAACATCCTCGCCATCGACCGAAGCTCCGTGACAAAGGCAGAGAAAAGCGTTCAGCGGAACAAGTACTACGGCGACGGACTCTACACAGGCTCGGAAATGCGCTATTACCTTACCGTTCACTACGATACGGCAAAGGGCGATAATTGTTGGGTAAAAATCCAGCTCAACGAATTCCAGCTCGAATTGGCATACGAAGCCCTTTCACCGTACAAAGCCGATACAGCCTATGACACTCCCGTAAGGCGTGAGAGTTATTTTTAAGTGTAACAGAAATACCCATAAAGAATCCGCTTCTTTATGGGTATTTTTTATACTCGGCGCTACAGCAAAATATACAGGAAATGCGCCGTAGAAATTTCAAAGAACAAGGAAAACTTTTGAAAGCATACTTTCGTATGGTGAAAAAGTTTGACGAAGTTATTTGGAATTTATACAAGCATTTATGGATATTTTGCTGTAGCGCCGAGTATATATACTTAAGGCAACACCGCACAAAGCCCGCCTGACGGCTTTGTACTGAATCTGCTTGCATATTTTCCGTCATCTTGCACAGAAATTCCTTGACATACGTGGTCTCCCCCAGTGGGGGGAGGTGTCAGCGAAGCTGACAGAGGGGCTGACCGACAG
>JAFVBU010000078.1 GCA_017479805.1 Ruminococcus sp. | reverse complement strand
CCTCCAGAGGGTCGATGCCGTTGCCCAGTGACTTGGACATCTTTCTGCCCTGTGCGTCACGTACAAGGCCGTGGATGAGGACTGTGTCGAAAGGCACCTTGCCCATGTTCTCCAGACCGCTGAACATCATTCTGATTACCCAGAAGAAGATGATGTCGTAGCCGGTAACGAGGGTATTTGTGGGGTAGAAATATTTCAGGTCCTCAGTATTCTCAGGCCAGCCCAGAGTTGAGAATGGCCAGAGGGCGGAGCTGAACCATGTATCGAGGGTATCGGGGTCCTGTCTCATGGGCTTGCCGCACTTCGGACAATTGCAGGAGCTTTCCTTTGTTACAGTCATTTCGCCGCACTCGTCACAGTAGAATGCAGGAATCTGATGTCCCCACCAGATCTGACGGGAGATACACCAGTCACGGATATTGTCAAGCCAGTGGAAGTATATCTTGTCGAAACGCTCGGGAACGAACTTGGTGTCGCCTTTCTTTACAGCCTGTATAGCAGGCTCGGCAAGGGGCTTCATCTTAACGAACCACTGAGTTGAAACCTTTGGCTCAACAGTTGTGCCGCAGCGGTAGTAGGTACCAACGTTGTGGCTGTAGTCCTCTATCTCAACGAGAGCGCCCTCTTTTTCCAGGTCCTCAACTATCTTCTTTCTTGCCTCGTATCTGTCCATTCCTGCGTACTCAGGGTAATCGTCAACGATAGTAGCATCGTCGTTCATTACGTTGATAACAGGCAGGTTGTGGCGCAGACCAACCTCAAAGTCGTTAGGGTCGTGAGCAGGAGTTATCTTAACAACACCTGTACCGAAGTCCATTTCAACATAGTCATCGGCAACGATAGGAATTTCACGGTGTACAAGCGGAAGGATAACTGTCTTGCCGACTAAATCCTTGTAGCGCTCGTCAGCAGGGTTTACAGCAACAGCAGTATCGCCGAGGAGAGTTTCAGGACGGGTAGTAGCCAGTTCCAGATAGCCGTCAGTATCCTTTATCTTGTAGCGGAGATGCCAGAAATGACCAGCCTGATCCTCGTATGTGACTTCTGCGTCAGAGAGAGAAGTCTTACACTTAGGGCACCAGTTTATGATACGCTCGCCACGGTAGATAAGACCTTTTTCGTAATACTTAACGAAAACTTCCTTTACAGCCTTTGAGCAGCCCTCGTCCATAGTAAAGCGCTCACGTGACCAGTCACAGGATGAGCCCAGCTTTTTGAGCTGTTCAACGATACGTCCGCCGTACTGCTTCTTCCATTCCCATGCACGCTTCATAAAGCCCTCACGACCGAGGTCTTCCTTTGTGATGCCCTCTTTACGCATAGCCTCAACTATCTTAGCTTCGGTAGCGATAGCGGCATGGTCTGTACCGGGAAGCCAGAGAGCGCTGTAGCCGCTCATACGCTTCCAGCGGATAAGGATATCCTGTAAGGTCTCGTCAAGAGCGTGACCCATGTGGAGCTGACCTGTTATGTTCGGAGGGGGGATAACGATAGTGTAGGGAGTTTTCTTAGGGTCTACCTCTGCACGGAAGCAGCCCTTGTCGTTCCAAGCCTGATAGATACGATCCTCAAAATCCTTAGGATCATAAGCCTTTGCAAGTTCTTTTGCCATTTGATTTCGTCCTTTCGATCAATTCATAATTCATAATGCAGAATTCATAATTAATGGTATCGCCTTACGGCGATAGATCAAAATTCAGGTGGAACATTTTTCAGATAGGTCAGCGAAGCTGACACATTAATTATGCATTATGCATTATGAATTCAATAATTACGCATTAAGAAAGCCCTGAGCCGAAAAATCAGCTCAGGGCGAACTAAGTCCGTGTTACCACCTGAATTCGGATACGAATATCCGCACTCTATGAAGCCATACAGCCTCTCCCTCTGTAACGTGAGGAACACGCCTTCGGTTACTGTTATTTCACCTCGGGAACTCAGAAGCTACTTCACCGCCGCCCTCACGCTGTCTCGCACCTCCCGACAGCTCTCTTTGCATCAGCACCACGGCTACTCCTCTTCGTCATAGTTTTTGGAATATGTTCCTATTATAGCATATGGTTTCATTTTTGTCAATCCTTTTTTTCGAGCTGACGTCCCGAGCTGACGTCAGCTCGCTTACTCTCTGCGAAACTTTTATACTCGGCGCTACAGCAAAATATCCATAAATGCTTGTATAAATTCCAAATAACTGCGTCAAACTTTTTCATCATACGAAAGTATGCTTTCAAAAGTTTTCCTTGTTCTTTGAAATTTCTACGGCGCATTTCCTGTATATTTTGCTGTAGCGCCGAGTATACTCTGCTTTCGCTCGACGTTAATAAATTTGCGGATAATTCATTTTTTTTACGGCACGGGCTGATGTAGGAATCAGCCCATACATTTTGCCTTTTCATTGCTGTGCAAAATCATTCTCCCCTGTCTCAATTACCGTTTCATCAGTTTGCTTCTGAATTTTTATCACATTGTAATAACTGAACTGCTGTACAATGAATCTCAGGCTGTCTCCGCCCTGATAGGTGCAGTTTTCGGGGAGCTTGTCGGCTATCAGCATATAGTCATAGCTTCCGTCACGGTCATAGTATTCGGTCATATGTGGCATAGAATCGGCGTTGTCCCATGTTTCCAGTATTTCGTGCTCGCCAACATAGACCTTTTCTCCGTCATCGGAGATAATGAAGCGCTGTCTGACAAATTTCAGCTCGAAGCTCTCAAAAAATACCTTGTATGTATCTTCATAAACTATCTGAAATTCGGGGCGGAATTTGCTTGCTGTTGTCGTAGTTACGGTGGTCAATGCTGTATCCGTGGTAGCGTTGGTGGTCATCGAATACGTAACGCCTGTATTGATCGTTTCGGTGATAAATGTAGTAGCCGAGCTTGTTTCGGTCATTGCGGTGTTGCTTGAAGTATTTGTTGACTGCGGCAGAGCGGTGGTCTGAGAGGTTGTATTCTCGGTAATATTGAGAACTGCTGAAGTCTCGGCAGTTTCGGTCTGCACAGAGGTGCTTTCGGTGGTGAGAGCGGTTTCTTTTACTGTTTCCGCTTCTGTTTCCGTAACTGTGGGGGTGCTTGCTGTTGCAGATGTGGCTGAGGTACTTGATGTGGTTTTCTTTGTTGATTTGGCTGTTGTCGCTGTTTTTTCGGTCACGGTGATGGTGGTCTGAGAAGCAGTTGTAGTCGTTGTTGACTGATTTTCTGTTATGATTTTTTCATTTTTGTTATGGTTGGGAGCGGCATTTTTCAGATCGTCGTTTCTGAAAACAGTAAAGCCCACAATAGCTGCCGCACAAACTCCCGAAACAGCGGCAGATGTTCTCTTTATACTGCGTACACGGGAATTTTTTTCTGCAAATATGGCATCACCCTTTGAAAATATAGCCTCCATTGTTTCCTCATAGGTTTTCATACACATAGCCCTCCTTTTCCAGCTCCGATTTCAGAGCTTTTTTTGCATTATACAGCAGATTCCGCACCTGCCTGTTGGTTTTCTTCATTATTTCTGCCGTTTCATCATTCGAGAAATTCTCAAAATATGACAGGTACAGTACCTGTTCATATTCGGGTTTAAGCCTTTGTATAGCCTTATGGAGCATTTTACTTTCCTCGCTTTTTATTGTATCGACTTCAAGATTTACTTCATCCGCCACATCTAAAATAGTTTCGGATGAAATTTGTCTTATACGGGAATTCCACCGTATGTAGTCAGTGGCTGTATGCTTTCCGATGGAATAGAGCCACGTTTTGAACGAGCTTTTCCCCGAATATTTGGGTTTGCTCACATACAGCTTAACGAATGTGTCTTCCATAAGCTCCTCGGCAATACCTATATCGCCTACAATGCTGTAAATATACAAGGTAAGACTGTCTCTGTAGGTTCGCACCAGATCGGCGAGACCGTCTTTATCACCCGAAAGGAAACGGCGGTAGTTATCCGCACCGCTGTTCATAGAGACCTCCTTGAAAAAAATATAAAAAGCGGCGAAGCCGCCAAACACCGGGATTCCAAATGGAATATATTCCCTTTGGCAGGGAGGTGTGCGAGGGGTGACTCCCCACAGTGTGGGGAGATGTCAGCATAGCTGACAGAGGGGACGGGCTCCTGTTAGGAGACCGCGTCCCCCTTAAAAATGTAGTCCGTCCAGCGAAGCGAGGACTGACGGCTGGCTCAGTACACATAACAGTCAAGCCGATGAGAGCGAACTCCACTAAATTCGTCTTG
>JAFVBU010000077.1 GCA_017479805.1 Ruminococcus sp. | reverse complement strand
ATATCCATAAATGCTTGTATAAATTCCAAATAACTGCGTCAAACTTTCTCACCATACGAAAGTATGCTTTCAAAAGTTTTCCTTGTTATTTGAAATTTCTACGGCGCATTTTCTGTATATTTTGCTATAGCGCCGAGTATAATGACTATCTGAGGACTGCCAAAGGCTGCCCCTACAACCTGACACCTGAACAAAAAGGTTACAAAAAGAATACAATTTTCCATTTATAGTCAATATCGCAAGTTTTATAGTTGACATTTGACGAAATTGCTGATAAAATAAAAATGATGGCTTTTTATATATTTTGTTAAAGCTACTATTATAGCAAACGACAAAAACTTTTGACGTTTGCTATTTGCCGATCCGCACGCAGCAAACTTTAGTTTGCGAATGTGCGAGGCAATTTAAATCATTTATTATAGTGAACGTCAAATTCTTTTTGACGTTCACTATAAAATAACAAAAGGAGGAGCTGCTTTGGGAGACCTTAAACATTGCTATAAATGCATGGAAGAATACGATGCAGAACTCCATGTCTGCCCACACTGCGGCTACGATGAGAATACACCGCATAACCCTATGTATATAGCCCCCGGTACTCTGCTCCATGAGAAATACCTCTGCGGTATCCTTATGGAATTCAACGGCGAGGGCGCTACCTACGCAGGCAAGGATATAACAACGGGCAAAAAGGTACAGATAAGAGAATATATGCCTGTCAACCTCTGCACCCGTATCAAAAACAGATCGACCATCAGTGTAAATTACAACAATCTCGCCAAATATAAGGCGTTTATGGCTGAATATACCGAGCTGGGCAAGTCCCTCGCAAGACTGAGGAACAACCAGAATATCATCCCCGTGCTCGATATGTTTGCCGAGAATAATACCACCTATACCATCTTCGAGCATATCGACGGTGTGAAGCTGCTGGACTACTTAAAGGAAAATGCAGGTGAGCTTAGCTGGGATCAGGTCTCAAGGATATTCCCTCCCCTGTTCACCACCATCGGCATCCTCCACAATGCAGGCATAATCCACCGTGCTATCAGCCCCGATACCGTTTATATCAACGATAAGGGCGAGCTGAAGCTCTGCGGTTTCAGTGTGGCTGCCGCAAGAACTGTCAACGCAGGGCTGGAGTATCAGCTTTTCAAGGGCTATGCCGCTCCCGAACAGTATTCCGCAAGCAGCAACAGCAGACAGGGTCCGTGGACGGACGTTTACGGCATAAGCGCACTCCTCTACAGAGCGCTCACAGGCTGTATGCCCATCGATTCCGTGACCCGTCTTAAACATGACGATCTCCATGAGCCTTATGTGCTGGATTCACGAATCCCGCCACACGTTTCTGCCGTTATCATGAAAGGTATGAACCTGTCGGGTCGTGAGAGATTCCAGACTATAACCGAACTGGTGACCAAGCTGTTTGAACAGCCCTCAGACGCCGAGGGAACAGCTACAGTTGCCGCTATAGAAGCTGCGGAGGCACTGAAAATGGAGAGAATGGAACGTCAGAAAAATGCCGCTCCCATGCCACGTTTGCAGAGGAGAGACCCTCAGCAGGCACAGCGCAGCGCTCAGCCTGTCCGCAGACAGCAGCCCCCGAGGAGAGAGCAGTATTACCGTGACGAGGAAGAATACAGCTACGACAGACCAAGTACAGCCGATAAGATAAAAGTCCCCATAATCATTGGCGTGCTCCTTATCGCTATACTCATGATAATCGTGGTTTTCGTATACAATGCGCTTTATGACCCACAGGAGGAGGAAGACCCGAGAAAGAAGCCACGTTCAGCATCCTCAGTTTCCGAGGTAGTTGACGACGGCGATGCAGAGATAAGCACCGACCCGTCAGGCGATATCGAAATGCCAAGCCTTATCGGACGCTTCTACTCCCAGACCTTTGAAAAGTGGACTGAATACTTCACCCTTGAGCCTGTTTATGAGTACAACGACAGCTACGATATGGATATGATATTCGAGCAAAGCGTTGAGGAAGGCGAAAGGATAAGTCAGGGCGCTGTTATCGAGGTCAAGGTCAGCAAGGGCAAGGTATCCGCATTTATCCCTGATTTTGAGGGACTTACGGTTGCCCAGTACAAGCTGAGACTTGAAAAGGCAGGTATCCCCGAGGATAACTATGAAATGGTCGAAGCCACATCAGGCAACGGCGCTCCCGATTCCATCACCGAGATAAAGCTGGAGGATGAGAAGGTCAACCCCGGCTCGATGTTCAACAACAAGAACGGAAAGAAGCTGACTATCTACTACGTTTCCGCAAAGACCGTAAACAGCGGAAATACCACCACCGAGTATTACGACTACAACAGCTATACAACAGCGGCTGACTATTCGTATTCCGACACCACAACAGTTGCAAGCTACTATGAGGAAGCTACACAGGCACCTGTATACACGGAAGCTCCCGTATACACCGAGCCGCCTGCACCTGCAACAGATGCACCTGCACCCGTAGTTCCCGACACACCGCCTGCCCCTGTTGAACCCGTTGCCCCTGTCGATAACGGCGGCGGCGGAGAAAGCACCGAATAAATTCAAAAACACTTCTGTCTTCGGGCAGGAGTGTTTTTTTGAGTGTAATATTGCTCCACCAACTAACTCTTGAATTTTCTTGCTTGTCCTGACAGCGAAATACTGCGTCAGAAAGTCTTGAAATGCGACAGCATTCCTGCGACTTTCTTCCTTGTCTTTCACTGCCAGTCCTTCGCAATAATTATT
>JAFVBU010000076.1 GCA_017479805.1 Ruminococcus sp. | reverse complement strand
TTATCGGGGGAAACCTTTCTGAGGAAAGGTTCCGCTAACAGCGGCGACGACCCTCTGTCCTGCGGACATCTCCCTACACTGTAGGGAGTCACCCCCGAACCCCCTTCCAAAGACTTTTGATCCAAATTTTTACCCCTGATAGGGCGCCCCGTACAACTACCAAAGCTGAAACATTTTGAGTGCGCCCTATCAGGGGTAAAAATTTAAATATGAAAGTTTTAGGAAAGGGGGTTGGGGAAGAACCCTTTTTCAAAAGGGTTTTCCCCAATAAGAGTACGGAATCCCCAAACTCCCAAAAGCTGTTATGCCTTTATGAATTGCTGTTCTGCTTGATGCGGGCGATTTCCTCGTCTTTTCGCCAGAGGAAGCTGATGTGGGCTTCGGTGCCGTTCTGGATACGTTTCAGGTTCTCGATATGCTTCAGCAGTATAATTATTGATATTGCCGAAAGGAGCAGAGTTCCGACGGGGTCGGAGGTGGTGAAAGCGTAGATGGTAGTGAAGATCATCGAGCCTGTTATGGGAACAACGCACACATAATCGAGAGTAAGTGCGAGTATGGCTTCACAGAGGAGGAGAATTCCGAATATCCGTATATCGTAAGCCATTACGAAGCCGCCGAGACAAGCGAGCCCCTTGCCGCCACGGAAGCCCATGAGTGCAGGGAATATATGACCGAGGATACAGCACACACCTGCCAGAACTTTGGCGATTTTAAGCTGTGGAAACAGCTTTGCGGCGAGTATGACGGCGATAAAAGCCTTGAAGATGTCAAAGACCGCTATGAGAGCGCCGACTTTTTTGCCCATCATCATCATGGCATTGGACGCACCTGCATTTCCCGAGCCGTGCTTGCGGATATCGAAGCCTTTGAGTTTTGAAATTATATAGGCAGGATTTATACCGCCGATACAATACCCCAAAAGGATACATAAAACAATATTCATTTGAATCCCTCATTTTTACATTAGTACATCAATTATACCATAAAACCGAAATTTTGTAAAGAGTGTAAACAGAGGTTAACAGCCCTGTGCGGAGTCGTTTTTTGCGGATAGTCCGCAGTTTTGTGTACTGAGCACCGAGTGCTTGCAAATGGGAAGTTTCAACAATTAATTGACATAATAGTTGGATATATGTTATAATTGAAGTACCGATAAAAAGGAGGTCAGCTATATGTATGATACAGCGATAATCGGCACAGGTCCTGCGGGGCTTTCTGCCGCACTTAATCTGAAAATTCACAACAAGAACGTCATCTGGTTTGGCTCAAAAAATATATGCGAAAAGGTCGCTCTGGCAGAAAAGGTGGAGAATTACCCCGGCTTGCCTGCCATCAGCGGAAAGGAACTGGCAGAGAACTTCCGCCGTCATGCTGAGGAAATGGGACTGGAGGTCACCGACAAGGTGGTCAACACCATCGTGCCTATGGGCAAGAAGTTCGGTATCCTTGCAGGCTCGGATTTCTGCGAGGCTAAGACAGTTTTACTGACAACGGGCATCGCCGCTTCGGGACAGATAAAGGGCGAGGCTGAACGTCTGGGACACGGTGTAAGCTACTGTGCTACCTGCGACGGCAGGCTTTACAAGGGCAAGCGTATCGCTGTAATATGCAATGCGGCAAGACTCGAGCATGAGGTGAAATTCCTTGCAGAGCTGGTTGAGCACATCGATTTCTTCCCATACTACAAGGACACTACAGTTGACCTGCCCAATGTTACGGTACACAGCACCAAGCCCACGGAGGTTTTCGGTGACGGTCATGCAGAGGGGCTGAAGCTGTCCGACGGCTCGGAGATCGCCATAAACGGACTTTTCTGCCTGCGCTCGTCCATCGCTCTCGGCAACCTTATCAAAGAGGTGGAGACTGAGGACGGACACATCAAGGTAGACCGTCAGCAGCAGACCAACATCAAGGGCTGCTATGCCGCAGGTGACTGCACAGGCAGACCCTATCAGTACACAAAATCAGTCGGCGAGGGAAATATCGCCGCACACAGCATAATCGACTATCTTGCACAGGAGGCAGAATAATGCAGACAGGAGACACACTACACGGATTCAAAGTAACACAGATAAGAGAGATACCACAGCTTGACGGCAGACTGGTGCAGATGCGCCACGAGGACTGCGGTGCAGAGCTTTGCTGGCTGGACAACGGCGCTTCAAACAAGCTGTTTTCAGTTGCTTTCAAGACACTTCCCTGCGACGATACGGGAGTTTTCCACATTCTGGAGCATACCGTACTCTGCGGCTCGGCAAAATTCCCCGTAAAAGAGCCGTTCGTTGACCTTTTGAAAGGAAGTATGCAGACATTTCTCAATGCCATGACATACCCCGACAAGACCGTTTACCCCATATCCAGCCGCAACAAGCAGGACTTCCTGAACCTCACCGAGGTGTACCTCGATGCGGTATTTGCTCCGAGACTGAAACAAGACCCCAGCATTTTCATGCAGGAGGGCTGGCACATGGAGTTTGACGAGAACGGCGAGCCGCTTTTCAAGGGCGTTGTGTTCAACGAGATGAAGGGTGCGCTTTCAAGTGTGGATGAGGTCATAGAGGTAGGCATGAACCGCCTGCTTTTCCCCGATAACTGCTACAAATACGTTTCGGGCGGTGCACCTGTGTCCATCCCCGACCTGACGTATAAGCAGTACTGCGATACATATGACGAGTTCTACCATCCGTCAAATGCCCGTTTTTATCTGGACGGTGATGTACCGCTGGACGAGACACTGGAAATGATAAGCAGCTATATTTCGGGAACTAAGCCCCTTGACAAACTTCCTGAGCTGGCTATGCAGAAGCCTGCTGCAAACAGTGCCGTACAGCGCTATGAGATAGGTGAGGAGGAGTCTCCCGAGAACCGCACTCACTTCACTATGGGCAAGATAATCGGCAGTCATCAGGACAAAACGAAGAATATGGCGGCTGACGTTCTTGCGGAATATCTGGCAGGAACCAACGAATCACCGCTGAAAAAAGCCATTCTCGATGCAGGTCTGGGACAGGATGTGATCATCGGTATGTATGACGGAATCGCACAGCCGTGGTTCATGCTGAGTGTGAGAAATCTTGACAGCAGCAAGACCGACGAGCTGAAACAGCTTATCAAGTCCACAATTGCCGATATACTGGCAAAGGGCATTGATAAGATGACAGTAAAGGCTTGCATAAACAGCATGGAATTCCAGAAGCGCCTTATGTATGAGCCGCAGGGACTTACACGCTGTATCAGCGCTCTCGACAGCTGGCTTTACGGCGGTGACCCGATACTTTATCTGGTGCACGATGATAATTTTGCCGAGCTGAGAGCTATGGCTGACGGCGACGGCTTTGAGAAGCTGATGGAGGAAATATTCTCCAATGAGAATATGTGCACTTTAGTGAGCGAGCCTGATAAAACTCTTGGCAGGGAGCAGTCTGACGCTGAAAATGC
Organism: Ruminococcus sp.; assembly: GCA_017479805.1. Lineage (GTDB taxonomy): Bacteria > Bacillota > Clostridia > Oscillospirales > Ruminococcaceae > Ruminococcus. Next base: position 5,070 of record JAFVBU010000076.1, on the reverse strand, counting down.
GGAGCTGAAAAAGCGCTGTGAGGCGATGACCGACAGCGACCGTGAAGCCCTTGACAAGGCTAATGAGAATCTGACCGCATGGCAGGCAGCTCCCGATTCTCCCGAGGCAAAGGCAACACTTCCCACACTTCCGCTGAGCGAGATATCTCCGAAGCCCGAAAAGACCGAGACTACAGTCACCGAAAAGGACGGCGTGAAGATAGTGAAGTACAGCGTACCCTCACACGGTATTACTCATTTCAAGCTGTATTTCGCCATTCCCGAGCTGAGCCTTGCAGAGCTGTCAAAGGCGGTGTTCCTGACAGAGCTTCTCGGCTCGATGCCCACCGAAAAGCACAGCGTTTCAGAGCTGGAACAGCTCATCAAATATTATATCGGTTCGCTGACGTTCGGTATCAGGGTATTTGCGGAAAAAGGCGACAGGAAGCGCTGTATGCCGAAGCTGTGCGTTAATTGCAGTGTTCTCGACAGCAACATTGAAAAGGCTGTTGAGATAATCACCGAAATACTCACCGAGACCGACCTTTCGGGCAAAGAGATGGTGAGAAATATCCTTCTCCAGACCGAGGAAAACAACCGTCAGGGCGCTATAATGAACGGTCACAGGATAGGCATGAAGGAGACCTTAGCCCATTATTCAGCCGTCGGCGCTGCAAATGAAGCTGTTGACGGCGCAGGCTATATGCAGACTGTCCATCAGCTTGTTCAGAGCTTTGACACCGAGATCGACGGCACTGTCGCACTTCTGAACGATATACTGAAAAAAGCCGTTTGCATGAGCAGACTTGTTATTTCCGTTACATCCGACAAGGACAATGATATCCTTGGGTATCTCAATTTCCCCAAAGGAAGCGCAGTTTCTCCGTATGCCGAGTATAAGACGGAAGTTCCCGAAAAGATGGGACTTGCGATACCTGCGCCTGTTTCCTATGCAGTACAGGGCTGGCATTTCGGCGAGCGTGTCGGAAGCCTTGAAACAGCCGCAAAGATAATGTCACTGGACTACCTCTGGAACAACGTCCGTGTGCAGGGCGGCGCTTACGGCTCGGGACTTTTGGCGCTCCTCAACGGCGATGTTGCCTGCTATTCTTACCGTGACCCGTCGCCTGCACGTTCTGTATCGATGTATGCGAAAATGGGCGAGGCACTTAGAAAATGGTGCGATGGCGGAGAAAGCCTTGATAACTACATAATCTCCACCGTTGCCGCAACCGAACCGCTTGTGTCGCCGAAGAATGTGAGTGTAACTGAGGATGAGTATTTCTTTGCAGGTGTAAGCTATGAGGACAGAGTGGAGCGCCGCAGACAGATACTTGGTACAACTAAGAGCGATCTGCTTGGACTTTGTGATAAGCTGGCTGAGATAGGCGAGCAGGGAAGTGTGTGTGTGGTTAGCAATATGGAGACTTTGAAGAGTATTGACGGACTGGAAACGGTTGCGATGTAAAAATAAAAAAATAAAGAAAAATAAAAAAAGCGGCGAAGCCGCTTAATAGACCGGGGTCAAGGGGGATGTTATCTCCCTTGCGGGAGGTGAGCGCGGAGGGCAGAGCCCTCCTAACAAAGCAGTAAGACGGGCGCAGCCACGTCTTACGGACGGTACATAAGAAATAACGGTCAAGCCGATGGGAGTAACCTCCCACTAAATACGGCTTGACCGTTTGTTGCATCTTCACGTCCGTCAGTCCAAGCTACGCCGGACTGACTGCTTTGTTAGGGAGGCTCTGCCTCCCTCGTTCACCCTCCGCCAGAGAGGTCTACACTTCCTAACAGGAACGATGACCCTCTGTCACTTTGTGACATCTCCCTACACTGTAGGGAGTCACCCTGGACTCTGGTATTATGCGGCTTCGCCGCTTTTTTTAATTTTTTCTTTTTGTTTTTATGCGTTCTTTTGCTTCTCGTATGCTTCACGTACCGCTAAACAAAGCTGATCCGCACATGAAGTACCTCTCACTCCGCACTGATTGCCTTTCAGCTTCGATTCGATCTGCTCAACAGTCATTCCGTCTATCAGCTTTGAAATAGCTTTCAGATTGCCGTTACAGCCGCCCTCAAATGAAACATCGGTAACAACATCGCCGTTGAGCTTGAAGCTGATAGACCTTGCACAGACTATTTTTGTCTTATAGGTGTAGTCCATTCCGGTTCACTCCTTTCATATTTTTTCTTACAGGTTATTATACCACAAATTACGGCATATTGCAATATAAAAAGAATTGAGAATAGCGTCGGCAGTATATAAGTTTATGTGATACAGTATAATAAGTTTAAACAAAAAACTAAACCGCAGAACTTGTCTATTTCTCAGGCTCAGTGCATATACTATAACTGAGGTGAGAACATGAGATATGCAAAAAGGAGAAGATACGGCAAAATTTTAAAGGTCACCACTGTCATCGTCCTGCCGCTGATAATGTCGGCTGTATCTTTCAATATGGGGATGTTGAAAACTTCAAGGTCGGAGACAAGCACTCTTGCCGAGGGGGAGAGTGCTGATGCGCCCATGACCGAAACGACCGAGAGCGTCACCCGTTCCGACAGCGATTTCCTCAGCGGAAGTGTGATTCTCTCTCAGGGCTACGGGATAAAGCCTGAAATAGAGCGTGGCGAGAATTACCTTGAGCTTGTGCCGCCCCTTGAACAGGTCTCGGACTATCAGGGTGATGTGCCGTACCCCACGGAATGGGGCGGAGGCGGCGAGATAATACGGACAACCTTCGGGGAATACATCGGCGACAGCTTTTTCACCCTCGACAACGGCGGACAGGTCAACAACAAAACGGAAATATCCAACGACGAGCTTATATCCGAAAGCTGGTTCATGCCCAATTTTAAGGTGGAAAACACCGATGAGCCGCTGGTTCTTCTGTACCATACCCACACCTGCGAAAGCTATGAGCCGTATGTCAGGGACGAGTTCGATGTGAACTTCAACTTCCGTTCCACCGACCCGACAAAAAGCGTGGTCATGGTGGGTGACGCTATACAGGCTGAGCTTGAAGCGCAGGGGATAGGTGTTGTCCATATCACGGACATCCACGATTATCCCAGCTATAACGGTGCATATGACAGGAGCAGAGCGTCAATAATACCTGTGCTGGAGGAGTACCCAAGTATAAAGGTGGTGCTCGATATCCACCGTGACGCTCTCGGAAGCGATGAACAGGCATATCAGCCGTTTATCCGTGTTGAGGGCAGAGAGGCGGCGCAGATAATGATGATATCGGGCTGTGACGACGGAACTATGGGAATGCCAAACTGCATGGAGAATTATCACTTTGCCTGTGCGCTCCAGCAAAAGCTGGAAAAGGACAATCCGGGGTTCACAAGACCGATACTATTCGATTATAGATGCTACAATCAGGATCTCACCAACGGCAGTCTGCTCGTTGAGGTGGGGGCACACGGGAATACTCTTGAACAGGCGCAGTATGCAGGACAGCTTTTCGGCAAGTCTCTGGGAGAATTTCTGCGTGAGATGAGTGAGGGATAAAATGAGAGGAAAAAGAAAAAAGACCGCCATAGGAGCAGTTATCATGTATCTGCTTCTTGTGGGCGGTTTGTGGATGTTTATAAATTCGTATGCCAATTCTTTCAACAGGCTCACCGAGGAAAAGCTGATAACTGCAAGCCTTACGGTCACGGCAGAGCGAGCGTCGGTGCAGGTGCTTGACAGGAAAGCGGACATAGATCTGCGCCCTTTGAGAGCGGAGAGCAGGCTTTATTATGCGGCATATCTGCTGTCACCCGATGAGATCAGGTCAGCGGCATTTTTGATTTCTTTTTGGCATGGGAGCTGAACTGTATGTTATTGTAGAAGCTGTTCAGTTCACCGCTGTAAACCAGTGTAGCATGAGGGAAAGTTCTGAAATCGTCAGGCTTGTATAAGCAGAAAGGCTTTTCCAGCTCAATGCCTATCTTATCCATAGTATAAGCCACGAACTGAGAACAGACGAAATTCTTTTTTCTGTTCCACTCGATGTTAAGGTAAACAGCGAGAAGTCCGAGCAGGTTATAAGAATAGATATTGCGGTTATCGACGAAATGGCGGATAACACGGTTATAAGCCCGTTTCTGCTCTGCGGTGACGGGCACACGGTATATCTCGCAGGGGATAGTGCCGAATTTGCCTAAGGTTCCCTGACCGACGGTCTCCTTGTTAAAGGTAGCAGGGAGGGGAAAATTGCGGTATGTACGGCAGAAGCTGTACATTTCTGACAGTGTGATATCTCCCGAAAGTGAAACGTGATTGTAAGGCTTTCTCGTAAAGAATTTAAAGAAACTTGCGGGTTTCGTGCCTGTCTGAGCGACGATCAGATAGATAGATTCCTCCAAAACGTTCCCTCCTAAAAAAATTCTGAAATAATTATACCATAAACACTTGCAAATTTCAAGAGTTTTTGATATAATAATATTGTTGCATAAATTAGATTTAAAGGTTTGTGCTTTAAAGTTAAATATGCGCCTGTAGCTCAGTGGATAGAGCAGTGGCCTCCGACGCCATCCAAATTAGTTTACAACTTTTTTACTTATATTAAAAAAATGGCTATAAATCGCCTGCTATACTATCATTACAGCGAACGGGATTTGTGATAATAAATTAGATTTATCACATAAATAACGTTCGTTTTCTGTTTGTTGTGTAATATTTGTGTAATAAGGATTTAACTTGAATAATCTTTATTACTTGCTTATGCAGAGGTGAATATTATGTCAAATAACAAACGTGGAGAGGGTTCATTTTCTCTAAGAAAAGATGGAACATGGACAGGCAGATTATTTTTAGGACGAGATTCTAACGGAAAGCAAAAGGTCAAGGCGTTCTATGGCAAGAGCAAATCAGAGGTAAAGCAAAAACTAAAGGACTTTCAAGAAAAGAATAAAGAATACAATTGCAGTGTAGCATACAAGCTGACATTTGCTGAACTGCTGACATATTGGTTAGAGAATGTTAAACGCAATGAATTGAAAGCATCTTCATATGACCGATTGGAAATAACTATAGCAAGATAAAGCTGCGCAGTCGTAGCGTTCACAGCGTACGGCAAAGCCGACCGCATATCGGGA
>JAFVBU010000075.1 GCA_017479805.1 Ruminococcus sp. | reverse complement strand
GATATTGAATTGTAGGGGCGCTTTCCGAGCGCCCGTCAATTCCGCATAAAACTTGCCGTGTAGGGACGCTCATTGGGCGTCCGTTTTTTATGCTTCATGATTTATGTGTGTGGAATTTGTATATTCGTTGGGGCGCTTTCCGAGCGCCAGTCAGTTTCACATAAAACTTGCCGTGTAGGGGCTGCCTTTGGCAGTCCTCAAAAAGAAATTATATCAGCCAATTTTCATTTTCCCCCGAGGACGCCCAAAGGACGCCCCTACATCATCGCTCCTCATTTGTTACAGCGAGCGAAAGCAGAGTAAAAGCCTCGCTGAGAGTAAGCGAGTTTACGAGCGAAGCGTGATATGCGCTCCGCCAGCTCGGGCGGTCGTTTACAAAAAATTAACATGGAAATGCGTGACATTGACATATATCCGTAGTATAATTATATTGAACGTCAAAAAAATTTGACGTTCAATATAATAGATGATTTAAAGTGCCTCGCACATCCGCAAACTAAAGTTTGCTACGTGCGGATCGGCAAATAGCAAACGCCAAAAGTTTTTGTCGTTTGCTATACATTAGGGCAGTATGCATTACTGCCAACATCAATACAAGGGAGAGCAGTCCAATGGACAAAATGGATAAAAAAGAGATAAAAAAATACCTGTTTATCGCCGTTCTGGCGGTGGCGGTATGCATTATCGTCAGAAATCTTTCGGTGCTGGCAAGGCTCATAGCTATCCTTATGAGCGCCGTCCGACCCATGATAATCGGTCTTGCCGCCGCCTATATTTTCAACATCATAATGACAGGCTTCGAGAAGCGCTATTTTCAGAAAAGCAACACCACTTTCGCCCAAAAGTCACGGCGTCCCGTCTGTTTGGCGCTGTCGTTTCTCATAACCATCGCCATCCTCGCAATGATAATGGTCATCGTTATCCCCGAGGTCGGCAAGGCTTTCCGTGTGCTGTATCACGAGATACCGCCGCAGTTTGTGAAATTGCAGAAATTCGCCGTTGACAAGCTGAAAGAGTACCCAGAGATACAGGAGCAGATCCAGTCTGTGAAATTCGACTGGGCGTCCATCGCAGGAAAAGCCACCAGTATACTCACAACAGGTGTTGCAGGACTTCTCACCTCGGCACTGGGTATCATCGGCACTCTCACATCAACCGCTGCCGACCTCGGTCTCGGCATAGTTTTCGCAATATACGTACTCATCCGCAAGGATAAGCTGTTTACCGATACAAAGCGTATATGTACCGTTATTTTTGGAAAGGATAAGTATAAGACCATAAGCCATGTCTACCACATTGCCAACGATACCTTCCGCAGCTTTTTCGTGGGACAGTTCCTTGACGCAATGCTTCTCGGCATGATGTGCTTCATCGGCATGACCATACTCCGACTCCCCTATGCGGCTATGGCAGGCACACTTGTTGGTGTTACGGCATTTATCCCGATAGTGGGTGCATTCATCGGTGCAGGTGTCAGCGCATTCATCATACTCACTGTTGACCCGAAGCAGGCAGTTATCTTCATTATTTTCCTGCTCTGCATACAGCAGATAGAGGGCAATCTCATTTACCCGAAGGTAGTAGGCGATTCCGTTGGCGTTCCGGGAATATGGGTATTTGCGGCAGTTACCGTAGGCGGAGGAGTTTTCGGCATACTCGGCATGATACTTGGCGTACCGCTGTCGGCAGTAGCCTATAAGCTGAGCTTTGAGGTGCTCGAAAGAAAAGAGCAGGAGCTTGTGACCGCAGGCGGACAGAGCAGGCACAGGAACAAGCGCAGAAGGAAGCGCAAGCCGCCGCAGGAGAACGAAAGTGAACAGGATAACACAGAGAACAGCACAGATCCCAACACCTGAAATCTAACTCCCGGCACCTGAAATTACTCCACATATTTCTAAAAATCACGAAAAAAATAAAATTCTCTCAAATGTACAAATTGACTGAACAAGTTTTATCTTTTTTGACAGCTCACTACTTGAAATGCCCGAAAAACAGCCATTTTCGGCGGTGCAAAAAAATGGCGGCAGGTCAGTTAAATTTTATTTTGTTATAAAATATTACGCAAAAAGCCCTTTTTGTGTTAGCCAAGGTAAATACCGTTATTGACAAATAAATAACAATGTGGTAGTATTGTTATGGAAATTTAAATCAAGTAAGGAGTCCTGAAAATTATGATCACAATTTGGCCGAAGGAATGGGATGGTTTCAAGGAGGGACGCTGGAGCACTACCTCCGTGAACGTCCGTGACTTTATCAAGAAGAACTATACACCCTACGACGGTGACGAGAGCTTCCTCGCAGGTCCTACAGAAGCTACTAAGAAGCTCTGGGATCAGGTAATGGATCTGACCCGTCAGGAGAGAGAAGCAGGCGGTGTTCTCGATATGGACACCAAGATCATTTCAACAATCACTTCACACGAGGCAGGTTATCTCAACAAGGATCTGGAGAAGATCGTCGGACTTCAGACAGATAAGCCTTTCAAGCGTTCACTTCAGCCTTTCGGCGGTATCCGTATGGCTCAGCAGGCTTGCAAGGAGTACGGCTATGAGGTAGACCCAAGCGTTGTGGAGATATTCACAAAGTACAGAAAGACTCATAACCAGGGCGTTTTCGATGCTTATACCCCTGAAATGAGACTTGCAAGACACTCAGCTATCCTCACAGGTCTCCCTGATGCTTACGGCAGAGGACGTATCATCGGCGACTACAGACGAGTTGCTCTTTACGGTATCGACCTCCTCATCGAGGACAAGAAGCACCAGATCGAGACTTCTCTCGTGAGAATGACTTCAAAGAACATCCGTCTCCGTGAGGAGCTTTCAGAGCAGGTACGTGCACTTCAGGACCTCAAGGAACTGGGTAAGATCTACGGTTTCGATATCTCAAAGCCTGCTGCAACAGCTAAGGAAGCTGTACAGTGGCTCTATTTCGGCTACCTCGCTGCTGTAAAGGAGCAGAACGGTGCTGCTATGTCCCTGGGACGTACTTCAACATTCCTCGATATTTTCATTCAGCGTGACCTTGAAAGAGGCGTTATCACTGAGGAAGAAGCACAGGAGCTCATCGACCACTTCATCATGAAGCTGCGTATCGTTAAGTTCGCACGTACACCTGAGTATAACTCACTGTTCTCAGGCGACCCCACATGGGTAACAGAGTCCATCGGCGGTGTAAGCGTTGACGGTAACCACATGGTAACAAAGAACAGCTTCCGTTACCTCCACACTCTCGAAAACCTCGGTACTGCACCGGAGCCTAACATGACTATCCTCTGGTCACAGAAGCTGCCGAGAAAGTTCAAGGAGTACTGCGCTAAAATGTCCATCAAGACCTCTTCTATCCAGTACGAGAACGACGATATGATGAGAGTTACACACGGCGATGACTACGCTATTGCCTGCTGTGTATCTTCAATGGTCGTTGGTAAGGAAATGCAGTTCTTCGGCGCAAGAGCAAACCTTGCAAAGTGCCTGCTTTACGCTATAAACGGCGGTGTAGACGAGAGACTGGGCTTACAGGTAGGTCCTAAGTACCGTCCTGTTGATACAGAGTACCTTGACTTCGACGATGTATGGAGCAAGTACATGGATATGATGGAATGGCTAGCAGGTCTTTACGTTAATACTCTTAACGTTATCCACTATATGCACGACAAGTACAGCTATGAGAGACTCCAGATGGCTCTCCACGACAGAGATGTAAAGCGTTACTTCGCTACAGGTATCGCAGGCCTTTCAGTTGTTGCTGACTCACTTTCAGCTATCAAGTACGCTAAGGTTAAGCCTATCCGCAAGGATATCGAGATCAAGGACAAGGCTGGCAATGTTGTTGACGTTGCTAAGAATGTTATCGTTGACTACGAGGTAGAGGGCGACTTCCCGAAGTACGGAAACAACGACGACCGTGTTGACCAGATGGCAGTAACAGTAGTACGTAAGTTCATGGACTGCGTAAGAAAGCACCACACATACCGTGACGGCGTTCCTACAATGTCTATCCTTACAATCACTTCAAACGTAGTATACGGCAAGAAGACAGGTAACACACCTGACGGAAGAAAGCAGGGCGTACCGCTTGCACCGGGAGCAAACCCGATGCATGGCAGAGACACTCACGGTGCAGTTGCTTCACTTTCATCAGTTGCTAAGCTCCCATTCAGACACGCACAGGACGGTATCTCAAATACATTCTCCATCATTCCTAACGCACTCGGAAAGGATATGGAAGTATTCGTAGGCGATATCGACCTTGACAAGCTCAAAGGAGAAGAATAATGATAACTCCCGATAAACTGGGAAGTACCGACGATCCTGCTGAACTGGCTGATCTTATCGATCAGCTCATGATGCAGGGAAGCGGTCATGTTAATATTGAATCACATGAAAACGGCGAAGGGCTGAGAGTGGCTACAGTAAAGAGCACCGACTGCTCAGGCAAAAAAGGCGCTTGCTGCCAGCCAACCGAGCTTGAACCCGAAGACGACGACGAACTTTAATTCATAATGCATAATGCATAATTCATAATTAAAGATCATCGCCGTAAGGCGATAACACGATTATGCATTATGAATTCTTAATTATGAATTAGTAAAAGGAGGATAATTATGGATAACCAGAAGCAGGTTGACAACCTTATCGAACTCATCGACGGCTATACCGAAAAGGGCGGCCATCACCTGAACGTAAACGTATTCACAAGAGAGACACTTCTCGATGCACAGGCACACCCTGAGAAGTACCCACAGCTTACAGTAAGAGTATCGGGCTACGCAGTTAACTTCGTAAAGCTCACAAAGGAGCAGCAGGACGACGTTATCTCACGTACATTCCACGCTTCACTTTAATAAGCAGTCTCCATTAATCGCTTAAATTATTATAGAATAGCGCACTTCCTCGGAAGTGCGCTGTTTTATTATTATAATATGAAATAATATGAAATGAAAAACGCAGGCAATGCTTACACATCGCCTGCGTTTTGTTTGTTGTTATACAGTATAAAGCGAGATTATTCAGCCTCAGCCTCAGTAGTAACTTCCTCTGTAGCTTCCTCAGCAGCAGCCTCATCCTCAGCAGTCTCGTCAGCCTCAACCTCAGCGTCCTCCTCAACAGCCTCGTCCTCAGCTGTCTCGTCAGCCTCAGCCTCTGTCTCAGCTTCTGTCTCTTCCTCAGTAGCAGCTTCTGTTGTAACTTCCTCAGTAGTTGTAGCCTCAGTTGTTGTCTCTACAGTAGTTGTTGTTGCCTCAGAAGATGAGCTTGAAGAACCGTCAGTTCCGCATGAAGCGAGAGCAGCAGTTAAAGCGAGTGAACATACGATAGCAGCAAATTTTTTCATTTTTCATTTTCCTTTCTCTTTGTCCCTATATGGGAGCATTTACATTGTTTTCATTGATTTTCGTGTAAGTGTTTTCCTTACAGTTAATACTATACCACACCGAAAATCCAAAGTCAAGGGAATGAAAAATATGTAATCTAATTTTAAATATTATGTTGCAGAATTCTTTATTTCTTTACATTTTGAGTAAAGTTTCGGGTCAAATCTTACAAACGGTAACAACCCGAATTGTTGAATTTTCACTAAAATGTAACCAGCGAGCTCGAGCTGACGCCAGCTCGGTCGGCTTTACATCCTGTGCCGACATACCCTCATGTTCAGGCAGAATCCTGCCTCACATTCGGGCAACCACATATCACGCTTCGCTCGTAAAGCTCGTTCAGTCTCTGCGAGGACGGTAATCTGCTTTCGCTCGCTGTAACAATTTCGAGGGCGGTAATGTAGGGGCGGCGTTCCGCCGCCCGTGCCTTACACGAAAAAATTGCCATGTAGGGGCGTCCTTTGGGCGTCCTCGGGGGAAAATGAAAATTGGCTGATATAATTTCTTTTTGAGGACTGCCAAAGGCAGCCCCTACACGGCAAGTTTTATGTGAAACTG
>JAFVBU010000074.1 GCA_017479805.1 Ruminococcus sp. | reverse complement strand
TTCACCCTTGAATATGCAAAGCCTGAGCATATCATTGAGGTGAACCGCACACACGATCATCACGGCTATGATGAAATGCTCATCGAGCGTGAAGCCATGATGACTGAATATATAATGAAAAACGGGTATATATGAGGCAACGGAGGATGACAGAATGAAGATCAGAAATAAATTGTTTTCGCTGATGGCGGCGGCTGTTATATGTGCCAACACAGCCGCAGTAAATATAACTTGCTCCTATGAGGAGGATTACGAGATCATTTCGCATACAGGATGGAGAGCAACGGTATTTCGTGACAAGGACGGAACGAGGTTTGCAGGGGATGCTTATTATTGGGGCGGACCTGTGGACACTCCCATAGATGTCCCCGAGTACCTGACATATGAGGGTGACGGAATACCTGTAAGAAATGTGCAGCTTTCAAAGACCTGCGAGAATAAAACGGACTATGATATCACATTCAATGTTCCCGATGGAGTGAAGATCGAAGAAAAGACATCATTTTTATACGATCATACCAATGAAAAAATAACTCTGAACTATTCCGACGGTACAACAGAGAGGGTAGAGCATAATTATACATCTGCTATGTATGATTATGATACCAATGTTAAGAACTGGGACTATGAAGTGCTTGAAAGCCTTGACGGAGTGTACGATTCGGCTTGTGCGGAGCTTACTGCATATAAGGGAAATTCAACTATGATAGCCGTTCCGACTGAGATAGACGGACTTCCCGTTGTAAGGCTGTCTGATACGGTATTCGAGGGCAAGGGCACATTTATGAATGTATCCATAGCCATTATAAATAAGGTCAGGAATAACGGCTTAGCATTTGACGAAGAAATAACAAAGCTCCCCGAGGTGCAGATAGCTGACGGCTGTTTTGACGGTATGCATAATCTTTCACTGGATTTTTATACAGGTGTCAGGTATGACGATTCTCCGCCGATATTGATGTATTATGATCAGAGATATGAGCTTTATTCAGACAAGGAAAATCCATCGGGGTGGCAGCTGTGCAGTATATCATCACTTGATGATGAAAAGGTCGTTATTCCCGATAAGATCGGCGGTATAGAGGTCGAGAGCGTGAACACCAGTGTTCTTCATTCCGACCATGAGGTCGATGTTGTTCTTCCCGATACGATACGCAAATTCTCGCCGAGTGCATTCAGCAGTTCAATGCTTCGTTCCATAAATATCCCCGAGAATGTAAAGGTGATCCCCGAATACTGCTTTTCTGACTGCCCCCATCTTACCGAGGTGACCAATACCGACCACGTTCAGCTCATTTCCAACAATGCTTTTACGTCATTGAGAAGCTCCGACAGCGGCTACAGTCCAATTAAAGAAGCCGAAAAAATGGTCATATTCAATTATAATACCGATGATACGGATATACCCTTTATCGTGACGGATACCAAAAAGGACTTATCATACAGGATATACACCAACACTGAGGATAACACCCTTTCGGCAAAGCTGATATACGCCCCTTACGGCATTGAGGATGCGCCTGCCGACCTTAACGGCATACCTGTGGAGATACAGCTTGAAAATAAAGTTCCGAGAGGAACTCCCGTGGTCATCCCTGAGGATACAAGCGAGCTTGCATTGAAGGATATTGATTTCCAGCATGACGATGTGTTCGATAATTTCGGCGGAAGCATCCCTGAATATCTTTTTGAGCTTCAGGATATATTCGGGGACGACAATACCTATCAGCGTGGCTGGGTGAATAAGGTCGATATACTCAGCAAGGATATCTTTATCAGGAACGGCGCTTTAGCAGACTATGCCTGCTCGTCGTTTACTTTCCCGGGTTCGGTGCGGCTGGGAACAAATTTCAACGCAAGGAATACCGATCTGACAGAGCTGATATTCAACGGTGACGGTGCGGTCATCAATATCGAGAACAATGCCTGCAAAGGACAGTATAACTTGAAAAAGCTCGATTTTGCAGGAAAATGCAGCAGTCTGCGTATCGGAACAACTGCTTTCGCTGACAGCGGTATAAGGAAGCTGGTGCTTCCCGAAAATACCAATTTTATCGGAAGCGGCGCATTTCAGGACAGCATACAGCTTACAGATGTAACTATAAACGGCTCGCCTGAGATAGCCAAAAGAGCGTTCTATAACTGCCCGAATCTCCAGGATGTTACGATAAACGGCACGCCGATACTTAATGCCGAGATATTTTCTAAGTGCAATAAACTGAAAAATATCAATATCAATACCGATGCTGAAATTGACGGAAGTATTTTCAATAACTGCCTTGAGCTCTGCTCCATAAATGATGTTCGAGTATTCGATAACGGCGAAGCGCCCTCAAAGGAGTACATGGACTTTATTGAGAGGAATTTCAAGGATTCGGAAAATAACGGCATCATAAACGGCTACACTGCTTATATGGTCAAAAAGACCGTTGCGGAAACTGTTGACGACAGCATGACGGATGTGCAGAAAATAAAGGCTATCCATGATAAGATATGCAGCATGGTGGACTACGACCACGAGGACAAGGACGCTATAAAAAATCACACGGACGCTTCTGTTTTTCTCAATGATACCAGCGTTTGCGACGGCTATGCACGTGCCATGAACCTCATGCTTCACGAGGCAGGCGTAAAAAGTCAGTACGTCCGCACAGAGGACCATGCGTGGGTGATAGTAAATGTGGGCGGTCATTATTTCCATGTTGACCCCACATGGGACGACGACGGCGCTGAGATATGCTATGACTGGTTCATGAAAAGCGATACAGAAATAGCCGATATGGGCTCTCACAGCCGGTGGAAAGCGGAAGTGCCGTCAAAGCTCCATGAGTTCCAGAACAAAACAGTTCCGCCGTGTACCTCGGTCATGGGTGATGTTGACGAAAACGGCATGGTGGACGGAGTTGACGCTTCTGCCATCCTCAGTGCATATGCTGAGCTTTCCGTAGAGGGCAGCTCGGATATAGATCGGGTGCTTGCGGATTATAATTTTGATGGAAGAATAAATGCGGTGGATGCTTCGCTGGTTATTACAGCTTATGCTAAGAGCTCGGTAGAATAGAGTTATTATAAAATATCTGTAAAAAAGCGGCGAAGCCGCAACACAACAGAGTCCAGAGTGGTGTAGACCTCTCTGGCAAGGGGTGAGCGAGGGGGACAGCGTCCCCCTCAGCAGTAGTGAGACAAGCGAAGCGCAAGTCTCACGGACGGTACATAAGAAATAACGGTCAAGCCGAATTTAGTAACCTGTACTATCATCGGCTTGACCGTTTGTTGCATTTTCACGTCCGCAAAGCGGTGCTTCGCCGCTTTTTTATTTTTTCTTTCTTTTGTTTTTACGCACTCTCAAACTGACTGTTGTAAAGCTGTGCATAAAAACCATTCTTCTCCAACAATTCCTCATGATCCCCACTCTCAATTATATCCCCGTCCTTCATCACAAGTATCAGGTCTGCATCCTTGATAGTGGAAAGTCTGTGTGCGATAACAAACGATGTTCTGTTCTCCATCAGCTTATCCATTGCTCTCTGTATCTGCAATTCCGTTCTTGTATCCACCGAGCTTGTTGCTTCATCAAGTATCAGCATCGGCTTGTCGGCTATCATCGCTCTCGCAATGGTGAGCTGCTGCTTCTGTCCCTGTGAAAGGTTGAGCTGGTCGCTGAGCATGGTATCATAGCCCTTTGGCAGAGTGCGGATGAAGTGGTCAAGTCCCACCGCTTTGCAGGCTTCTTTCATCTTCTCATCGCTGTTATTTTCCGAGGAGTAGATGAGATTCTCTCTGATAGTGCCCTCGAAAAGCCATGTATCCTGCAATACCATGCAGAACTGGGAATGTACCTCCTCACGTGTCATATCCTTTGTGGGGATACCGTCTATGCGTATCTCTCCGCCGTTCAGCTCATGGAAGCGCATGAGAAGATTCACCATAGTCGTCTTGCCTGCACCTGTAGGACCTACGATGGCTATTTTCTGACCCTTTTCAGCCTTTGCTGAGAAGTCGTGGATGATTATTTTGTCGGTATTCTCATAGCCGAACTTCACGTGTGAGAATGTGACCTCGCCCTTTGTGGAATTTAGTTTCTTGGTCTTGCCGCTTTCGTCCTCCATTTCCTCTGCTTCAAGGAACTCGAATACTCTTTCGCCTGCCGCTGCTGCCGACTGTAGAGCCTGTGCAGCCTGTGCTATCTGATTGAGTGGTTGGGTGAAATAGCGGACGTACATCATAAATGCCACGATAACGCCAAATCCGATCTTATCATTGAGGGCAAGTGCACCGCCGACCACGCATACAGCCGCATAGCCGAAATTGCCGATAAATCCCATAATAGGCATCATCATACCCGAAAGGCACTGAGCCTTGAATGCGCTTTCACGGAGAGCGCTGTTCAGCTCGTCGAACTTCTTTTCCTCCTGAGCCTCGCCGTTGTACGCCTTGACAACTGTGTGACCTGCGTAGATTTCTTCGATATGACCGTTTATCGCACCTAAATTCTGCTGCTGGCGGATGAAGTATTTCTGGCTTCGTCCCATTATAGCAAACATCAGCACGAAGCCGAATATAGTGGATACAACAGCAGTCACCGTCATTATGCCGTTGGTCTTTATCATCATGAAAAGGCTTCCCACAAAGAGGACAACTGCCGAAACGAGGTTGCCGATACTCTGGTTGAGAGACTGGCTTATGGTATCAACGTCATTGGTCACACGTGAAAGGATATCGCCTGTGGTGGTCTGATTATAGAACCACATTGGCAGACGGTTTATCTTACGTGAGATATCTGTACGCATACGCTTTGAAAGTCCCTGTGTTACCGATGCCATAAGCAAGCCCTGAACAGCGGAGGTAATGTAGCTTACTGCGTAAAAGCAGATAAGGGTTATACCTATTTTTTTCACCGCATCCATATCGATACCCGTCATTATGCCTTTGGTTATCTCCTCGGTCATATCCGACAGTTTATCGGGACCTATCAGCGTAAGCACCGTGCTGACGACCGCACATATCAGCGCCGCAATAACGAACGGCACAAAGTTTTTTCCGTAGCTGACCAGCTTTCGGGACGTGCCTGACATATCCTTTGCTTTTTCAACAGGCATACCCGGTCTTGGCGCACCGCCTCGTCTGGGTCTTGTGCTCTGACCTATCTCATACTCTTGTTTTTCCATTATGCAAGCTCCTTTTCCGAAAGCTGTGAATAAGCTATCTGTCTGTAAACCTCGCAGTCACGCATAAGCTCGGTATGCGTACCCATGCCTGCGATCTTGCCGTCGTCAAGAACGATTATCCTGTCTGCGTCCTTGATAGTACCGATACGCTGTGCAACGATTATCCTTGTACTGCCTGCACATTTTCTGTTCAGCTCTGCACGGAGCTCACGGTCTGTGCGGTAGTCGAGAGCGGAGAATGAATCGTCGAAAATAAGTATATCGGGATCTTTATATATAGCCCTCGCAATGGACATACGCTGCTTCTGACCGCCCGAGAAGTTTGAACCGCCCTGTGAAACAAAAGCATTAATTCCGTCGTCGGTCTTGTTCACGATGTCATCGCCCTGAGCGATATGCATTGCATTTTTGACGTTTGCTTCAAGGTCAGCGTCATTCTTTCCGCCGTATGAGACATTTGAAGCGATCGTTCCCGAAAACAGAGTGGCTTTCTGGGAAACATAGCCTATCATCTCCCTGAGCGCTTCCTGAGTGTACTCCTTGACATTTACGCCGCTGACGAGTATCTCTCCTTCTGTAGCGTCGTAGAATCTCGGGATAAGGTTAACGGCTGTACTTTTTCCGCAGCCTGTTGAGCCGATGAAAGCGACGGTTTCGCCTTTTTTAGCGGTGAACGTAATATCTCTCAGCACATAATCATCGCCATCGGGATAGCGGAAGGAAACGCCTCTGAACTCCACCTCGCCCTGCTTTTCAGCGATCCCCTCGGTCTTTTCGCCGTCATTCACAGAAAGCTCTGTTCTGAGCACCTCTGAGATACGCTGTGCCGCAACGGACGCTCTCGGCAGTATCACGAATATGATAACGAGCATCATGAATGACATAACGACCTGTATCGCATACTGCGAGAATACCATCATGTCCGAGAAAAGCACCGCCTTATCCATCATGCTCGCCTTGTTGATAAGCACCGCACCCAGCCAGTAAACAGCCAGTGAGATACCGCTCATGATAAGCTGTATGCTCGGCATCATGAAAGCCATAATCCTCATGGTGAAAAGGTGAGTATTGGTAAGCGCCTGATTAGCGCCGTCGAACTTCTTCTCCTGATACTCCTCTGCATTGTAGGCACGTACAACACGGATACCTGTGAGGTTTTCTCTTGTGACTCTGTTAAGGTCGTCGGTCAGCACCTGCAATTTCTTGAATTTCGGGTACGCCAAAGCAACGCAGGTTCCGACCACTAAGAGCAGTATTGCTACAGCCGCACCTGTTGAAGCCATCCACTGCCACTGCTTGCCCGATATTTTCAGAATAGCCCACACAGCCATGATAGGAGCTTTTACCATTACCTGCAAGCCCATTACAATGACCATCTGCACCTGATTTATGTCGTTGGTGGAACGTGTGATAAGGCTTGCGGTGGAGAATTTTCCTATCTCCTCCATTGAGAACGACTGTACCTTTCTGAATATGGCGCTTCTCAGGTTTGCGCTGAACTCCGAAGCTATTTTCGAGGCACAGAGCGCTGTTACCATTGAAGCCGCCAGACTTCCGAACGCACAGCCGACCATTTTCAAGCCTGCTGTAAGTATCTCCGACATGGTGCTTCCGGGGGTCTGTACAAGCATGGTGATATCAGCCATGAAGTCGGGAAGCGTCAAATCGAGCCACACCTGCAAAACAACAAAGCATACAGACAAAGCGATCAATGCCAGTTCTTTCTTTCTCAGGAATCTGAAAAGTTTTATCATAATTCTTCTCCTTTTTCAACTGCTTCACAGCAGTCTTTGTTACTGAATAATTCCTTTATCTCCTTTGATGTGCCGATGAAATCAAGAAGCCGTTCCATACCCAGCCTATCAATTAATATGCCCACATCACGGTACATATTATCTTTCATTTCACGAGCCATCTGCTGTCCCTGTTCTGTCAGCCGTATGACCGTAACACGTGCGTCATGTTCGTCACGGCATTTTTCAATAAGTCCCCGTGCGGACATTTTTTTGGTCAGCACCGCAACTCTTGCCGTGCTGATACGGAGAGTGCCGCTTATCAGCCCCGAGGAAGCCTTGCCGCCGTTTGCTGCGAGAACACGCATAACAGCGCCGATACCCAGCTTGAATGAGTCCATTTTTTTCATCATATCCTCGGGTACGGCTTCGTCCATCAGCCTGACTATTTTTTCTATTTGTTCAGCCTCAGCCAAAAGAATCACCTCACTTTACCTAACCCAGTTAGCATATTGTTGAAACGGCTAAATTATACATTGTTATTGTGTTGACAATGTGATAGCATGGCAAAAGTGAGGTGATACTGTTGAGCTGTCAGTTTTCGTTCTGAAACTTGACGCATCATTTTTATTATGCTATAATATTTCCATCCGATCATTACACATAAGAAAGGGGCGGCGCAATGAATAGCTTTGTGAATAAAATTCTATCTGTTATTTTAGCCGCCGCACTCCTTTCGGTCACAGCTTTGTCAGGGGATACGGGCGGCAGTAATACCGATAAGAATTACAGCGGAAAAGAGCTTATATCCCTTTACGCTCCCGACATCGGCACACTTCCTCTGCTGTTGAATGAGGAGCTTCGCCCATCGGACTGCACACATATCACAGCTCTGCACACGCTGAAAAAGCTGTCTCAGACACGCAGTCTCCTGACCTATCCCCACGGCAGTCCGCTTCTTAAATTCTTCGTTTCTCTGCTGTACACGGTGATACTCATGCTTGCTGTAAGTATTACCTACAGCCGACGGTACACCATAAAATATATCCACGACAAGGACGGTCACAAGCTCACTGCTCCGATTCATTCAGACAATAATGAACGGAGGTTTTATAATGAAAGCTGTGCTTATAGTTTTATGTGTTTTAATAATGATAGGAATGCTCGCACTTGATGTTTATATTTCAAAGAACACCAAGAGCAGTACAAAAAAGGACACCGACACTTCTGAAAAAGAAGATAAATAAGGGCTGATGTTCTTATAAAAAATTGCCCCCTGATATGGCAGACAAAACAGTTTCCGTAATCGGAAAGGTTTGAATTAGCCATATCAGGGGGCTTTGTGCGGTTTTGCCTTTAGTGGAGGTTATTCACATCGGCTTGACCGTTATTTCTTATGTACCGTCCGTGAGACCTACACTTCGCTTGTCTCACTACTTCGTTAGGAGGGCTCTGCCCTCCTCGCTCACCTCCTGCCAAAGGGAACATGTTCCCTTTGGAATCCCACTATTAGGCGGCTTCGCCGCTTTTTATTGTTTTATAATGCTGTTAAGCTGAGATACCAGCTTATCTATATTTATACAGTGCACCTCCGCAGCCTGTCTGACTGTTTCAACTCCCGATGAGGGACAGCCGAGACAGTGCATACCTATGCTGAAAGGAGCTCCGCTGTTTCGGGATGGAACAGCACCATGTCACCGATAAGAGTATCGGGGGTAACTGTTTCCACACGGTCGATATCTATTTTCATTTACATCACCTCAGATGTTGTAGTTGTCCTCTAAAGCGTCGAGGAGACCGTATTCAAGGAGAATTTCTTCAAGGCGCTCCTGAGTAAGCGGCTTCGGGATGACGAACTGTGTATTCTCCTCGATTTTTCTTGCAAGCTCACGGTACTCGTCTGCCTGCTTTGCATCGGGCTTGTGGTCGATAACTGTTTTCTTGTGTATCTCGGCTCTCTGCACCTCGTTGTCACGTGGAACGAAGTGGATGAGCTGTGTGCCCAGCTCCTTTGCAAATGCCGCAACAAGCTCACGCTCACGGTCAACGTTACGGCTGTTACAGATGATACCGCCGAGACGTACACCGCCCTGCTTTGCGTAGCGAGCGATACCCTTTGAGATGTTGTTTGCGGCATAGAGAGCCATCATCTCACCGCTGGCAACGATGTATATTTCTTTAGCCTTGCCTTCACGTATCGGCATTGCGAAACCACCGCACACAACGTCGCCGAGAACGTCATAGAATACATAGTCAAGGTCGTCTGTATAAGCACCGAGACGTTCAAGGAGACCGATGGAAGTTATGATACCACGTCCAGCACATCCTACGCCAGGCTCAGGTCCGCCTGATTCAACACAGCGAGTGCCGCCGTAGCCCTCCTTGAGGATATCCTCAAGGTCAATGTCCTCGCCGTTTTCACGGAGAGTATCGAGAACTGTTCTCTGTGCGAGACCGCCGAGAAGAAGTCTTGTCGAATCAGCTTTAGGGTCACAGCCTACGACCATGACTTTGTTGCCTCTTTCAACAAGACCTGCTGTAAGATTCTGAGTTGTTGTTGATTTACCGATACCGCCTTTTCCATAGATAGCGATCTGTCTGATTTCTTTAGCCATTGTAATTTTCACCTTTCTATAATCAATATGATTTATCTTAACAGTAGTTACTGTTATTATCTTCGGAGTTGGCTGTGCCGAAAAAGAGCAGAGATGAAACGGCACAGCCAATCTTTTGCAGGATAAAGCTCCTGCGGGCATGGAACAATCAACCGTGTGAGAATGTATCCTTATGTGCGATACGTTTGAGATAGATCTGATCGCCGTAGTCCTTTTCACCCGGCACACCTATCGCATCTGCACGGCATCGCTGACAATGCCTGAATACATCTATATATTTAGCCGCCTTTGCCCTTACGCTTTCTATTTCGGCGCAGGTAGGCTCGGGATAATCTTTAAGCTCATTCTGGGGAATAAGCGGGATAATATTATATATAGAAGCGCCTGCCTCCTTGACTGTTTTGGCTATTTCCTCAATATGCTGGTCATTTATGCCGATAACGAGAACGGTATTCACCTTGATGGTTATACCTGCGGCGCTGACTTTCCTTATGCCTTCAAGCTGATTCTTTATGAGTATCTCAGCCGCCTCGACACCTGTGTAATGCTTTCCGTGCCAGAGTATGCCACGGTTCAGCTTTGCCTCTATTTCGGGATCGACAGCATTTACTGTCACCGTAAGGGAATCTATATCAGTTGAAATTATCTCGTCTGCCTTTTCCGCAAGGAGCAGACCGTTTGTGCTCATGCACTTCACAAGGTCAGGGAAATTCGCTTTGATAAGCCGAAACGTTTCAAGTGCATAGTCCGACGCAAGAGTGTCCCCGGGACCTGCAATGCCTGCAACCTTTATGGCAGGGCAAAGTTCAAGAGAGCGCCTGATAACGTCTATTGCTTCCTCGGGCTTGATGACTGTTGAAGCCACACCGGGGCGCTTTTCGTAGTCGTTGATACGCCTGTCGCAGAACCGACATTCTATATTGCAGGTAGGGCTGATGGGGAGATGTATCCTGCCTGTTGAGCCTTTTTTGCCCCTTGCATAGCAGGGATGCTTATCCGTTAATTCTTCGTAAGAGATCGCCATTCGTCCACCTCCCATAATCTGTCTTTGAGTATCTTTGCAATAAGCGGCTCAATGGGAAACGGCGCTTCGTATACTGTCAGTCCACGGCTTTCAAGCTGTTGGGACGCTCCCTGACCTATCTTTGCCACAAGTACCGCATGAACATCGCTGAGGACTTCTGCCGCCTTGTCGAAAGATGAGTCGTGGTGATAGTGCCCCTGACAGACACGCTCGGACTCACGGGTCTCCACGAAAGTGAAATCATTGGTATCAGGGTCGATATCAACTATATGAAACTGCTCCGCATGACCGAAGTGCTGATTTACCACAATGCCGTCTGTTGAAGCTATCGCTAAACGATATGCCATAATATCACCGTCCTGTTATTTTCCGCCTACTGCGGCTGAGTATATCCTTTCGAGGAGTGTGAATGCTCCACGGTAGCCGATGTAGGTCTTGTTGATGGTGACCTCCTCTGTAGTCGGAGGTCCTACTTCTATAAGCAGACCGTTCTTTTCACGTGCAACGTCAGATTCCCATGTAGTACCGAGAATAAGCGGTACACCCGAGCCGAAGTCTGTATTTCTGAGTGATTCCTCCACAAGGTAGCCGTCCTCGATGAATTCAGGCTCTACCGACACATCATCGGCTAAGCTCTGGAAGTATTCGGCTATCTTTTCACGGTATTTCGCAGGAGGATTGTCCGTGATTATCTGCTTCACAGGTATCATTCCTATCTGAGAAGCGAGGAATTTTGTGTATGCGAGAGTATATGCGCTGTCGCCGATAACTGCAAACTGTGACGGCAGACCGAACCAGTACTCCGAGAAAAATTCAGCAAAATGCTCAAGGAAATAGTAGTAAAGCTGTGATTCTTCCCTGATGAAAGCCTCGGACTTTCTCTTGCTTATGCCTGCAAATTCCACCACCCTGCGGATGAAAGCGGTAGTTGCTTCCTCTCCGACGGGTATTTCCGGGATATGCAGATAGGGCTGACCGTATTTCCTTTCAAGGAGCTTTGCGGTTTTAAGTCCCACCCACGGATTGATGACCAGATTGAACTGCGCTTTCGGGATCTTCTTCCACTCCTTTACACCGCCGCTCTGAGGTCCGAACAGTACGTTGACTTTAAGTCCCGACGCTCTCAATATGCGGACTATTTCCAGATAGTCGCCACGCCAGTTCTGGTGGAAGTAGGGGACATCGAACCAGAGGTTTACAAGTCCCTGTTCCTTTTCGCCGTCATAATCGCCCACGTACTGATTGATTATGGACTCTATCACTATTTCGTGACCTGTGATGTTAGTGCCCTTGAAACCGCCTGTTTCCGCATGGACAACAGGGAAGCCCTGTTCCTGATACTTGCGTACCACGCTTTCAACGTTGTCGCCGATAAGCTCGCCCGAACATCCTGTGAGGACAACGAAAAGGTCGCCTTTCAGCACAGCCAGCGAGGACTTGATAAGGTCGTCCAGCTTCTTGTCACCGCCGAATACTATATCATTTTCGCCCACATTTGCGCTGGGGATATTTCCGCCGCCTGCCCCTGCCGAGCCTTGAAATCCGTTATCAAAGCTGATAAGGAAGAATTGTTTATACATACATCCCGGACCGCAGTTTGCAATGGGAACTCCGCCCTTTATTGCCGCCACGGTATAAGCCGCACCTACTGTACAGCCGTAATGCGGATGAACTATCGTTCCGCTTTTTACCTTTGTTTCCGCCATTTTATGCACCCTTCTTTAATTTCTTTTTATCAAGTCCCAGAGCCTTTTCGATGACCTCAGGCTCTTTCGAGAGGATGAACGGGTCATCCTGTGACTGCCACCACTTTGTATAAGGCAGCTCAACGTGGCGCTGCAATACCTGATTGAAGCGCTTTCTTGCCAGTATATCAAGCAGAGCCTCGCCTGTTCTTATCATGCCGTCATAGCCAACAGGGATGTGCTCGTCACCCATTGCAAGTGCAGGTATACCCAGCTTAGCCGCTTCGGGAGCAAGTCCCTGATGGCGGATGATAACGAAGTCTGTCTTAACTCGTCTGAACACCTGCGGAAGCTGATATGCCTGAGTTTTGCTGACAGTGTAGTGTGGAATATCGCCGTAATTGTCAACAAGGTGCTTCAGCGAGTTCTGATTTTCGGCAGCACCGTCATAAACAGGGTCGTGGTGGAATACAACTGAACCGTCCACCTCGATGCCAAGTTCACGGAGCACTGAGATAAGACCGTGTGCATAAGCCGAGCCTGTCATAATAAATCCCTTGACACCCTTGAATTTCTCCCTGAGTTCCTGTATTTTCGGCAATACTCTTTCATGCTCGGACTTGATATATGCCTCGGTTTCCTCCTCCTTGCCGACTATTTTTGCAATGGCACGAAGCCAAGCGTCAGTTCCTGCAAAGCCGTAGGGCTGAGGAGCGTCTATCTGCGGTACACCGAAATGCTGTTCAAGCACTGTTGCCATGTACGAACCGAGAGTGTGGCAGAATGTCGATGTAGCCACGGCTTCCGAAGCCTGTTCAAGCTCGGCATAATTCGCACAGTCTATCATATAATTCACACGCAGACCAAGCGGCTTGAGGATATCGGTGAAGTAGTCCGTGCCCCAGAGAGCAACGATATTGATAAGGTCTTTCTGCTTTTTTGGATTGCGGTTTACTATCTTCTGAGCAACGCCGTGCTGAGAGATATCAAAGCCTGTGCTCCAGTGCTTTGAACGGAAGCCCTCGCAGTGGAGCGGAATAACAGGCACGCCCACCTCCGGCTCCATCTCATCGGCGATACTGTCGATGTCCTCACCGATTATAGCAGTAGCGCAAGCCATTGAGATGAAAATTGCTTTCGGGGCGAAACGCTCTTTTGCATCACGTATAGCCTGTCTCAGCTTATCGCTGGCACCGAACACCATGTCCTTTTCAAGCAGGTTGGTGCAGAATATTTTAAGGTTCTGTATCGGCTTGTGGCGGCGAGTGAGTCCCATTTTGAACGCAAGATTGAACCATGCATTATCAGCGGCACATCCGATAGGGGAGTGCTGGATGAGGATACAGTCGGTTAGGTTGCCTATCTGACATTCAACAATCGCATTCGCACACATGGTCTGCTGATTCAGCGGAGTGTTGAGCTCGCACAAACGACAGGCTTTGCTGCCGTTTCCGCAGCAGCCTTTTTTCTCGGTTTTATCCGAAATAATGCCACGCTTCTTATCTTTACGGCTGTCGTAGTCTGATTCTTTTACAAGCTCCGAAGCAGCGCCGTCCCATGCAATGATAGTACCGAGACGCATTTCTCGGTTTTCGACGCTGGTCATTTCAAGATTTATTTTTTTAGCCATTATCATATCTCCCTTGCTGAGTATGTACTAATTATACATCGGAATAGTAGGTTTGTCCAATACACATTTCTGAGCGTTACATCTCGGAAAAACCGATAGCTGATTCAGGTTTATTATAATTTAGATGATATGGCAAAAAGAAAAAGCCACAGTATGAAATACCGTGGCTTTTGATACTTATATATAATTACTGGCTGTCAGCAGGTCTTGTACCAACCTGAGTATCGCCGTTTTCTGCTGCCTCAGCAAATTCACCTGCGGGCTTGATGCTTACAACTTCCATAGCGTTCTTATCATAGTAGAACCAAACGAGGATAGCTGCAAGACCGGGGTTATTTTTCAGATTGAGGTAGTAGTCAATGGTATCGCCCTGATTGCAGGCAACATTGTCGCCGTATGCAACGAATCCGTTCTCGGATGAAACATCCATCGGCTCGATGCTTCCGCTGCCGACTCTGATAGTACCCTGAGAAACCTTGTCAGGATGTACGGATACACCTGTGATGCTGGAGAAGTCAGGATTGAATCTTACAGCGTAATCCTTATTCGGGATGCCGTCCTTGATCTTGAATGTGATCTTGATGAACTGATCGTTGAAGATATAGTTCTCATCCTTTGAAATATCGATCCAGAGACAGTACATACTATCGGTATTGCTCTTGTAATCGCTTGTGTCATTATTAGATGTATTATTATTGTTATTGCTGCTGCTGTCATTATTGCTGTTTCCGCCGTTAGCAGCAGTAGCAACATAAGCATCGGTCGTCTTTTCGGAAGCGGCTGTGGTTACAGTTTTGCCTGAAGCGTCTGTAACAGTAGCAGCGGCTGTAGTAGTTTTATCGTCCTTTTTAGCGGTTGTTGTATCGGAATTGGATTTAGCATCATCGGGAGCGTTAGGGTCAGTAAGTCCGAGATCGTCAGCGCTTCCTGTCTGGAAAGGAGTTATTACCATCTCAGCATCGTTTACACTTTCTTCGGGATCATTTGCTGTACTGCTTTCAGCAGTGCTGCTGGAAGAAACAGAACCTCCCTTGCCTACAGAGTTGCTGCTGCATCCTGCAATAGCAGTCAATGACATACAAGCAACGATCGCAATAGCGATAATTCTTTTTCTTATATTTTTCATGTTATGATTCCTTTCATTTATGAATTACTGTCAAATTCACGGAAAAACCCTTTCCGCTGTTACATATATTATACACAAAAGAGAGGCGTTTGTCAAGGTGTGGCGAAAATTCTGCTTAATTATTTATTAAAGCGACACCTTTCTATCATTCACATTTCACATATTTATCATTTTTTAATACTGATCCCCTAAACGTTAATAGATAAAGATGACGAGCAGAAATAATGAAGAAATTTCTATCTTTAATGCCAATGACTTATCAATAAAATTTATAACTGATAATGGATTTTTTGCATTGGACAAAACCGAAAAAACAGGCTATAATAAAGGTACAGCAAAAGAAAGGGGCGGTAGTATTGAAGAAAAACAGAATATCACATACACTTGCTCTGCTTCGTACAGTTGTAAGAGGTATTGACCGAATGTGAATACAAATGCTATAAACATTTAAATGACCTCCTAAGAAAGACATACAGCTTCTTCCAAGTGAAGAAGCTGTTATTTTATGAAAAAGGTGATAAACATGACATTGCAGCAGATAAACTATTTACTGACTATTGCTGAGACACGTTCCATGAACAAAGCCGCTGAAAAGCTCTATATCGCACAGCCCACACTTACGGGAGCGGTTCACGATGTTGAAAAGGAGATCGGCATAACTGTATTCCACCGCACCCACAAGGGCGTCACTCCTACAGTTGAGGGCGAGGATTTCCTTATGAGGATCAAGGGGATATATCAGCAGTATGAGGAAGTGATGGGCTATTATGTGGAGGAAAGCAGCTACAGGCGAAAATTCGCAGTTTCCATGCAGCACTATTCCTTTGCGGTCAAGGCTTTCATCAAGATGGCTCGGCACTACGACTCAAACCGCTTCGACCTTGCGCTGAGGGAAACAAAGACCTTAGAGGTCATCAAGGACGTCAGCTCGCTGAAAAGTGAGATAGGTATAATATATATGTGTGAGGCGAACCAGCGTGTTATAGAAAGGCTGCTGAAAGAGAATGAGCTGGTATTTACAGCGCTTATCGAATGTCCTGCCAGTGTGTATCTTGCACGTTCACACCCCCTTGCAAACGAAAAGGAGCTGACCTTTGCACAGCTTGAGCCCTATCCCTGTCTTTCCTTTGAGCAGGGCGGAGAAAATGATATCTACCTTGCCGAGGAGATACTGATAGAACACGCCTATCAGAAAACAGTCAAGGCTACCGACCGTGCGACCATGATGAACCTTATGGCAGGGCTGAACGGCTATACTCTCTGTTCGAGCATTTATTCCGAAAAGCTCAGCGGAGATCAGTTCCTTGTTATCCCGTTCAAATCGGACGATGAGCTGCGAAGTACAATGACTATCGGCTATATTACAAAGAAAAAGTGGGAGCTGAGCAGTATGGGAAAGCGTTTCCTTGATGAAATAGATAAGGTGCTGAAATTACCTGAGCATACAGATATCGATAAAACCAATACAGTCTGTCAGGCGACGGCATGAAGAAAAGCGATGTTTTCTTAAATGTGAGGTTTATGTTGAGAAACTTATAATTTTTATCGGGGGAAACCTTTCTGAGGAAAGGTTCTCCCCCGACCCCCCTTCCAAAGACTTTTGATCCAAATTTTTACCCCTG
>JAFVBU010000073.1 GCA_017479805.1 Ruminococcus sp. | reverse complement strand
CGTCAGATTTTTCGTCAGATTGTATAGAAATTCCGCAGGCATACTGTCGTATGTCAAGGAATTTCTGTGCAAGATGACGGAAAATATGCAAGCAGATTCAGTACAAAGCCGTCAGGCGGGCTTTGTGCGGTGTTGCCTTAATACGGCTCAGCCGCTGTAGACCTGTGCCGCTATGTCAACGGTCTGCTTGGCGTCCTTTGCGTAGAAATCAGCGTTTATCTGCTCTGCGTAGGAGGCTGTCAGCACCGCTCCGCCTACAACTGTCTTGCACTCGGGGTACTTCTCGTTCAGCAGGGCGATAGTATCTGCCATAGCGCCGAGAGTTGTGGTCATAAGGGCAGAAAGTCCCACAAGGCTTACCTGATGCTTTATTGCCGCTTCAACAACTGTCTCGGGCGGAACATCCTTGCCCAGATCAATGACTGTGAAGCCGTAGCTGTCCAGCAGTACCTTTACTATGTTCTTGCCGATATCGTGGATGTCGCCCTTTACTGTAGCAAGCACTACTTTTCCCTTTGATACGCTTTCGCTGTTGGCGGCTGAAAGCTGTTCCTTGATGACCTCAAAGCAAGCCTGTGCAGCTTCGGCTGTGAGGATGAGCTGAGGGAGGAATATCTTTCCCTTTTCAAATTTAGCGCCTGCGCTGTCCAGTGCAGGGATGAGGTGACCGTTGATTATTTCCATCGCATCCACCGTGGAAAGCATATCCTTTGCGGCTTTTACCGCATTGGCTTTAAGTCCGTTCTCCACGCAGTATACCAGATCGGGCGAGCCCTTTTCCTGTGTGGGAGCAGGGGCTTTCGGGGCTTTGTCATCCTGTGCGTATACGCTTATGAAATCCGCTGAATTGCGGTCGATGCCTGCCAAAAGCCTGTATGCTCTTACTGCACCTATTATTCCCTCGATGTTGGGATTTATGATAGGGAGCGTAAGTCCGCTGTGAAGCGCCATAGTCAGGAAAGTCCTTGTGATAAGCTCACGGTTGGGCAGACCGAATGATATATTCGATACGCCGAGAACCGTATTCAGTCCCAGCTCTGTCTTTACACGGTGGAGAGCATTGAGAGTTTCCATAACTCCGTCCTGTTCGGCAGAAGCGGTAAGAGTAAGGCAGTCGATGAATACATCCTCACGGGGGATACCGATAGCCATAGCCCTGTTCAGTATCTTCTCGGCAATGGCAAAACGTCCCTCGGCAGTTTTGGGGATTCCACCTTTATCAAGGGTCAGACCTACCACAGAAGCGCCGTACTTTTTTACAAGGGGGAGGATGGATTCAAGGGAATCGTCCTCGCCGTTTACGGAGTTGACGATGGGCTTGCCGTTGTAGACACGAAGTCCCGCTTCAAGCACCTCGGGGATGGTGGAATCAAGCTGTAAGGGAGTGTCGCAGACGCTCTGTATCGCCTTGACAGCGGTGACCATCATTTCCTTTTCGTCGATACCGGGGAGACCTACGTTTACATCAAGTATCTCCGCACCTGCGTGTATCTGCTCAACAGCCTGACCGAGGATATAGTCCACATCATGCGCCATAAGTGCCTCTTTGAAGCGCTTTTTGCCCGTAGGGTTGATACGCTCGCCGATAACTCTCGGCTGGTTGATGGTAACGCAGTTCACCGCAGAGCAGGCAACGCTGACACGCTTTACTGTGCGGACGGTGCGCTCCTTATTGGAAAGCGCCTCTGTGACTGCCTTTATATGCTCGGGAGTAGTTCCGCAGCAGCCGCCGAATACCGTAACACCTGCGTCTGCCAGCTTGACAGCGCTTGCGGCGAAGTCCTCAGGGCTGACGTTGTACTCATTTGTAACAGGGTCGGGAAGTCCTGCGTTGGGCTTTGCGATAACGGGCAGGGAGGTCAGCGAGCATATCCTTTCAAGGACGGGATAAAGCTCCTCGGGACCCAGAGAGCAGTTGACACCAATAGCGTCAGCGCCAAGTCCCTCAAGGAGAGCCACCATGCACTCAGGGGAAACACCTGTGAATGTACGCATATTCTCCTCAAAGGTCATAGTCACCAGCACGGGCTTGTCGGAGTTTTCCTTTGCCGCTAATACAGCCGCCTTGACTTCGTAGAGGTCGGACATAGTCTCGATAACGATAACATCTGCTTCCCTGCCTGCTTCCACAAGCTCTTTGTATATATCATAGGCTTCCTCGAATCTCAGCGTACCCGCAGGTTCAAGGAGCTGACCGATAGGACCGAGGTCGAGAGCCGCAAGAGCCTTTCCTTCGGCGGCTTTTTTGGCATTCCGCACACCTGCGGAGACTATCTCCTCAACGGTGTGACCGCATTTAGCCAGCTTGTACCTGTTAGCGCCAAAGGTGTTGGAATAGATGATATCAGCGCCGCTTTCCACGTACATTCGGTGTATACGCATTATAGCCTCGGGGTCTGTCAGATTGAGCATTTCGGGAACGTGTTCTGTCTGTATGCCGTGTGCCTGCAGCATGGTGCCCATACCGCCGTCAAGGAATACGAAGCTGTTATTTTTCAGCAAAGAAGCAAATTTATCATCCATAGTTATTTTACCTTTCATTTGCAATTCGTAATTCGGAATTGCGTTGTTCCCTTACGGGAACAGATTAAAATATTTTCGATCAGTCAGCGATAGCTGACACAATAATTTCGAATATGCGGACGACCAATGGTCATCCCTACATAATATTTACATTTTTGTGCCATCGAGCGAAAGCAGACTGACCGCCTCGCAGAGAGTGAACGAGCTTGCGAGTGGGAGCGTGGGTGTGGTCAAGCTGACGACAGCTTGTTACTCGCCTTTGAATGTGCCTATACAGCGGAAACTGTCGCAGTTTTCCTCAAGGTCACGCATTACTGCCTTTACACTGGGGTCTGTTATCCTGCCTGTGAAGTCGAGGAAGAACATTACGTCAAAGCTGCCGTCACGGATGGGGCGGCTCTCGATACGGATAAGGTTCATATTATTAACATAGAACTTCGTCAGCATACGGTAAAGACTACCCTCTTTGTGGGGGATGGTCAGCATTACCGATACCGAATCCGAATCAGGCGCTACCTGCATATCCTTTGAGATTATTATAAACTGCGTTCTGTTCAGCGAAACATCGGCAATATCTCTTGCAAGTACAGTCATGCCCTTCTGCTCTGCACAGTCTACCGAGCATATAGCGGCGATAGGCTCATCGCTGTTCATTACATTCTCTGCGGCTGTGGCAGTATTGCTGTAGCCCGAGGTCTTTATGCCGTGCTTACGCAGGAAAGTCTCGCACTGTGAAAGCGCCTGCGGATGGGAGTAGACCTTTTTTATATCCGATAAGGGGATGTTGGTTTTTGCGGCAAGACAGTGGTTTATCTCGATTATGACCTCTTTCACGATGTACACCTGATACTTAGCCATAAGGTCGTATGTGCTTGCTACAGAGCCTGCGGTGGAGTTCTGAACAGGGAGCACACCGTAGTCAATCTCACCGTTCTGTACAGCGCTGAAAACGTCCTCGAATGACTGGTAGAATATGAACTCACGGTCGCCGAAAACGCTCTTTGCGGCAGCCTCTGAGTTAGCGCCCATAGTGCCCTGACAGCCTATCTTCTTTGCACCCTCAAAATCGGGCTCGGTGAATGTATAATCGGGAGCGTTTGCAAGGATAGTCCTGTTCTGGAGTATCTTGCTTATATCCATTATAGTCGTGAAAAGAGCGGCTGAACCGTTTTCAAGCTCGGGCTCGGGAGTGAGCGACATGATATGGTCAATGACCTGCTGTTCTCTGCAGCCCTGAAATACGGGCATATCATGCTGTTTCTTATAATCGGCGACACCTCTGCAAAGCTCCATGCGCTTCATGAAAAGTCTGAATATATCCTCATCGACTTTATCTATACCGTTTCTCAGTGACTGTAAGTCTTCCATATTTACCTCCGTTGAGTACATAATATTACAGATTATATTATAGCAGATTATTTTGTAAAAATCAATAAAAAAGCTATAAATATATTGCAATGGGCAATGCGTTTGTGGTATAATAATAAAGTATATTGAAAAGTATGTCTATTTATATAAGCCCTTAGCCGATACAACAGGCTAAAGGCTCAAAAAGCAGGTATAAAATTGAAAAAGATAAGAATACTGGGCATTGACCCGGGATATGCTATAGTTGGCTTCGGGGTGCTGGATTACGACGGTATGCGGTTCACTCCCATAGAGTACGGCGCTGTGCTGACTGAGGCAGGCACGCCTTTCCCTGAGAGGCTTCGTGCAATCCATGAGGATATAGAATTTATTTTCAACAAATTCAAGCCCGAATGTATGGCTATAGAAAGGCTTTACTTCACCACCAACCAGAAAACAGCCATAGACGTTGCACAGGCAAGGGGAATAACCGTGCTTTCGGCTGCAAAAAGAAACATTCCCGTGTCGGAGTACACCCCCTTGCAGGTGAAGCAGTCCGTAACAGGCTACGGAAAGGCTGAGAAAAAACAGGTAATGGAAATGACACGGCAGATACTTGGGCTTGCACAGATACCAAAGCCCGACGATGCCGCCGATGCCCTCGCCATAGCCATCTGCCACGGACACTCTATAAGATTCGACCTTTGATCTAATGCATAATTCATAATGCATAATTAGTGTTCACTGTTACGTTTATTTCAGATACGTCGGCAAAGCCGACACAATAATTATGAATTATGCATTATGCATTATGAATTAAAAAAGAGGATGAGATAATGATATATAGCTTAAAAGGAACACTTACAGTCAAGGAGCTGGGATTTGCTGTTATTGAATGCGGCGGTGTGGGCTACGGCTGTAAAACATCTTACAATACCATCGCAAGCCTCGGCAATATCGGAAGCGAGGCTATGCTTTATACCCATCTCTACGTCCGTGAGGACGCTGTGGAGCTTTTCGGCTTCGCTACACAGCAGGAGCTTAGCTGCTTCCGTCTGCTCATTTCTGTCTCGGGAGTGGGCCCGAAAGCCGCTACATCCATACTCTCCGATGTCACCCCCGAAAAATTCGCCTTTCTTGTGGCTTCGGGCGACAGCAAGTCCTTTACACGCACAAAGGGCATAGGTGCAAAAACTGCTCAGAGAATAGTTCTTGAGCTTAAAGATAAAATATCATCAGAATCCATCAGCGGCTCAGTTTCAGGGGACGCAGCGGCTTTTTCAGCATCGGCTGCCGCTCCCTCGGACTCGGTATCGGAGGCTCTGGAGGCTCTTATGGTACTGGGCTATACGCAGGGCGAGACTGCCCCTATTCTCGGCAAACTCGACCCGTCGCTGAGCACTCAGGATCTTATAAAAGAAACTTTGCGTCTGCTTACCGCAAAGAATATGAGATAGAGAGGAAGAATCAGACATGAACCTTGACGAACTTCTGAAAGCTGCCATCACAGACCCGTCAAAACGTTCCCTTTTCCTGCAAACGCTCATCAAAAGCGATGTGTACGTTATCTGCAAAAATCCCGTAAAACAGGAAAGAGACAGAGCCGAGGGCGGTATACAGCTCGAACTCATCACTACTCAGAATCCCGACGGAGAGGTTTTCATCCCATTTTTTACAAGCTACCGTGCATTGCAGCAGTTCGCCAAAAGATATGTGGACTGCTACAAGATCAACTGCCTGAGACTTTTCGACCTGATACAGACCGTTTCGGCAGTCCTCAACCCCAACTCCTACGGCAAGGAGTTCACCTCGCAGGAGATAAAAAGCATTCTCCTCATTGCAAGGAATCTGAAAATAAAGGCTATCTCCTACAACGAGGCGGATACCATAACCTACCGCCCTGCGGAACATTCGGTATCCCATATCACAAAAGCCGCTTCAAAGTTCCTGTCGAAGCAGCCTAACGTTGACAGGGCGTTCATCATGGAGATGATACGTGGCTGTGAGAAGCCGCAGATACTGATGGTGCTGGATATGATGGGCAACACCCGGAAGCTGTTCGTGCCGCTGTCGAAGTACATCTCAAAGGTAGTAAAGCCCAACGAGCACCTTGCGTTCATCAGCTACGAACAGGATATGGGCAAGAAAGCTGCCGAAACGGTAGAGCCTTTCTATGTCCGCAAAAAGCGCTTTTTCGAGAAATAGCCGCTGAGACGGCGGTGCAGTCACGCTGACGCTCGCAAACTCGCTTACTCTCTGCGAGGCTTTTGCTCTGCTTTCGCACAAAGGCGGTATCTTGTAGGGGAGGGCGCTCTCGCCCTCCCGTGAACTGCAATATATATCGTCGGGAGCCCGAGGGCGGACTCCCCTACAGTAAGAGCGGATATCATCCGTCCGAGATAATTCTCAATTCTCAATTCTACATTCTCAATTCACAAATAAGCCCATGGAGGGATAATATTGATACAAACAGAGGATATGGAGTTCGCTCCACGTATAATAACCCCTGAAAATACACAGGAGGACGGCGATATCGAGGTAAGTCTCAGACCGCAGACTCTCCATGAATATATCGGTCAGGACAAGGCTAAGGAGAACCTTGCCATCTACATCGAAGCCGCAAAGCGCCGAAGCGAACCTCTCGACCATGTTCTCCTTTACGGCCCTCCGGGTCTGGGAAAGACCACTCTTTCGGGCATTATCGCCCATGAGCTTGGAGTGAACCTGCGTGTTACCACGGGCCCTGCCATCGAAAAGCCCGGCGACCTCGTTTCACTGCTGACCAGTCTTTCCGACAACGATGTGCTTTTCATCGACGAGATACACCGCCTTTCACGTGCAGTTGAGGAAATTCTCTACCCTGCGCTGGAGGACAGAGTTATTGATATAATCATCGGCAAAGGCCCTGCCGCACGTTCCATACGCATGGACTTGAAGCCTTTTACCCTTATCGGCGCTACTACCCGTGCAGGACAGCTTTCCGCTCCGCTCCGTGACCGTTTCGGCGTTGTGCAGAGACTGGAGCTTTACACTAAGGAACAGCTCACCGATATCATCAGGCGAAGCGCCATGATACTGGGTATTCCCTGTGAAGCCGACGGTGCGGCTGAAATTGCAGGCAGGGCAAGAGGTACACCACGTATCGCCAACCGCCTGCTGAAAAGAGTCCGTGATTTTGCCGATGTTATGGGCAACGGACAGATAACTCAGGAAATAGCGTCCATCGCCCTGAGCCGTCTGGAAATAGACAAGCTGGGTCTTGACGGTCTTGACAGGCGTATGCTGGAAATGATAATCAAGGGCTACGGCGGAGGTCCTGTGGGACTTGAAACTCTCGCCTCGGCCATAAATGAGGAATCCGTCACCCTCGAAGATGTCTGTGAGCCGTTTCTCATGCAGCTCGGTTTTCTGGGAAGAACTCCCCGTGGCCGTGTGGCTACAAAGCTGGCGTATGAACATCTTGGCTTAACTCAGCCCGAACAGCAGACAGGTGCGGATGACGGTCAGCTTTCGTTCAATGCGTGATATGCAATGAAAAAGCTGCTTATTAAGGGTTCGAGAAGATATAATCTCCGCCATAACAGGGAACGCACCGAGCCGCCTGAATTCGGGAAAATGATAAACGGTCAGGGGCTTGGGCTTGTGGCAAAGCTCCGCTACGGGATATGCCACATGAGCTTCAACGGCTGTGAGGTCATAGCCGTGCACAATGCCCTTGTATATCTGGGTATGCCCCGATCTTTAGCCGAAATATCCTTTTATATGGAGCGCTTCCGTGTGCTTTTCGGCTTTTTCGGCTGTAATGCCTACAGTATCGGAAAGGCGCTGAGATATTTCGGTGTACGCAATACACGGACAAAGTCCGCAGAGGGTGCAGATATCTTTATTATGACATTCTGGACGAAGCGCCCCTTTTTATCGGAGATACACACGGTATTCTGCGTCCGTACCGCTTACGGCATAGACGTTTACAACAGATACAACAACTGCCCCACCGTCCGCCGATACAGAACAGTTGAGGATGCAATGGGAAAGGGCAGGATGATAGCAGTATACATAATAAATAAGAGTATGTAAGTTTTTGAGTGGTTTGTGGTTCGGGGCAATTACGCAAACGCCCAGCCGCTGCCGACCGCTTGAATGTTATTTGCTCTGTACACATGAAATTTAACTCGGGAGGACGATAAACACATGGCAAAGCTGTTCGGTACTGACGGTCCACGTGGGATAGCTGTTACTGACCTTACCTGCGAGCTTGCAATGCAGACAGGCAGGGCTGTGGCTGTTGTCCTCAGAAATAATACGGGAAAGCGGACTAAAATTATAGTCGGCAAGGATACACGTATATCCTCAGACCCCCTTGAAGCGGCGGTGCTTTCGGGAATATGCTCCGTTGGCGCTGACCCCGTGCTTTTGGGAGTTGTCCCCGTGCCTGCCGTTCCGTACATGATAGCGAAATGCGAAGCCGATGCAGGTATAATGATATCAGGCTCCCACAACAGCGCTGAATTCAACGGCTTGAAGGTGTTCGATTCCCACGGCAGAAAGCTCAGCGACGATATGGAGGAAAAGATAGAGCATCTGGTGCTCGACGACCCTCACAGCATCAAGCTGGCTTCACACGACCATGTGGGACGGATGATAAATGCGGAAAATGCCGCAAATGAGTACATCGCACACCTACAGGATATGATAAAAGCCGATTTTGACGGCATGAAGATAGCTGTTGACTGTGCAAACGGCTGTGCCTCCGATACGGCAGGTCTGCTGTTTGCCTCTCTTGGTGCGGAGGTCTTTACCATCGCCTCCGACCCCGACGGCACCAATATAAATAAGAACTGCGGCACTAACGATATGTCCACGCTGATAAAATTTACTGCCGAGAACGGCTGTGACTGCGGCTTTGCCTTTGACGGCGACGCTGACAGATGCCTTGCCGTTGACGAAAACGGTCAGGTCATAGACAGCGACAGGATGCTTGCGATCTTTGCCGATTATATGAAGCGTATGGGCACTCTCAGGCATGACACCGCCGTTGTTACCATCATGGCGAACATGGGACTGCACAAATATGCCGAGGAGCACGGGATATCCCTTGTTACCGCAGGTGCAGGTCACCGCTATGTGCTGGAGCGTATGCTTGAGGGCGGCTATAACCTCGGCGGTGAGCCGAGCGGTCATATAATTTTCCTTGATGATGCTCCCATAGGCGACGGTCAGCTTGCCGCCGCACGGCTCATGAAGATAATGCGGAGCGAGGGAAAGAAGCTCAGCGAGCTGGCGGCTGATATGGTGAAACTGCCGCAAATAACCGAAAACGTCCCTATCGACCCTCATTTCAAGGAATTGTGGAAAAACGACAGGGAAGTGTCTGAGCTGATAGCCGAGCTGAACGAAGGTCTCGGGAAGGACGGCAGGCTCATCGTCCGTGAAAGCGGCACAGAACCGCTGATACGCATAATGACCGAGGGCACAGACCCCGATATGATAAGGGATATCACACAGAGGATATCCGAAAAGTTAAAAGAAAAATTCAGTGACCTGTCTCCCTCATCCGAGGAAAAACAGGAAAAGCCTGACGAGGAGAGTAAATTTTGAGAACCGCAAATAACTGGAAAGACTATATAATACACGATACATCCGACGGAGAAAAGCTGGAAACATGGGGCGGAATAAGCCTTGTGCGCCCCGACCCGCAGATAATATGGAAGACCGAGCGCACAGACCCCCTCTGGAGGGACGCTGACGGTCACTATCACCGCTCCAATCAGGGCGGCGGAAAGTGGGAATTCAGAAAAAAACTTCCCGAATCATGGAATATCAGCTACAGAGAGCTTACCTTCAACATCCGTCCCACAGGCTTCAAGCACACGGGACTTTTCCCCGAACAGGCTGTAAACTGGGACTTTATGGCGGATAAGATAAAAAATGCAGGCAGAGAGATAAACGTTCTCAACCTTTTCGCATACACAGGCGGTGCAACTCTTGCCTGTGCGGCGGCAGGTGCTTCTGTGTGCCATGTTGACGCTTCAAAGGGCATGGTTCAATGGGCAAGGGACAACGCCGCCGCTTCGGGACTTTCCGACAAGCCTGTCCGCTGGATAGTGGACGACTGCGAGAAGTTCATTGCCCGTGAGATACGCAGAGGACGCAAATATGATGCAGTTGTCATGGACCCTCCAAGCTACGGCAGAGGTCCCGGGGGAGAGGTCTGGAAGCTGGAAAACTGCGTGTACGACCTTGTGAAGCTGTGCTCGGGAGTGCTCTCCGACGAGCCGCTGTTCTTCCTGATAAACAGCTATACCACGGGACTTTCCCCGTCCGTTATGGGCTACATACTGGGAAGCGTGCTCACCGATAAATTCGGCGGAAATGTCAGCTTCGACGAGATAGGACTTCCCGTAAAGTCAACGGGAATGACACTTCCCTGCGGCTCAACGGCTATATGGGAGAAGTGACAGGCATGGGGAATGAACTGACCGTAAAATACAACGAGCTGACTGCCGAGGAATTCATCTTCCTGTGGGAGAGCGTATGGGGAAATGCTCCCACATTGGAGCAGACAAGGCTTGCTATGGAGCATACATTGTTCAGAGTTTCCGTGTTTGACGGGGAGAACATTGTCGCAATGGCAAGGATGAACGGCGATATGGGGCTTGCTTACTACATAAAGGATGTTATCGTAAGACCCGAATATCAGGGCAGAGGTATCGGAAAAATGCTCATTGACGAGCTTTTCAGGTTCATCAATGACAACGGCGTCAGCGGCACGGATATATTCGTTGAGCTGGCGGCAATGCCCGATAAGATATCGTTTTACGAGAAATTCGGCTTCTCTGCCAACGAAGCGCAACGGCTCGGGATAATGTATAAAGTCAAATAAGCGGATATAGTCCGCAAAAAATGATACAGGGAGAAAAAATGAAAAGAACAATTATAACATTTATCATGGTATTAACAGCCGCCGCCGCAGTATCATGCGGCAGTAAGACAGAAGCTCCTGAACCTGCTTCGGAGGTCTCTGAGGTTTCCGCAGAGGAAAGCTCAGGGGAGGGAAACAGCTCTGATTACGAGAACGAAAAGAAGCTCAAAAGAGAAAAAATGCTGAACGAGTCTCTTGATTACATAGACCTGACTGCCGAGCCCTTTCCCGAATGTGAGAGCATCCCCGAGGACTGGCAGGAAATATCCTTCGGCAATATCTCAGCACGCTGTCCTGCCGATATGACAGTATTGGAAAAGGATGAATACAGCGCCGAATACGCTGACGAGGACTACAACAAGAGCATAGAAATATACGCTGCACAGGAGCATGAAGCGGACAGTCAGGGCGGTCCGTGGTTCCCTGAGATAAATACCGATACCGTTAAAAGGATATTCGGCAAGCTCGGCTTAGACTTCGACGGCTCATATGCCTCTTACTACAAGGATGTGCTTTCCTATACAAGTGAAAACAGCGATGATTTAGGCGAAGACGATTTTCAGTCGGCAAAGATAATGAAATATGTGGCTCTGCATGACTTTGAAAGGGTGTACCACAGGGACATAAGCGATCTTGACGGCTACGTCGGAAAACTGGAAAGCACAAAATACTTTGAAAGGTTCGGCGTGTATATATTTGACAGCAATACCGAGTATTATGTAAGCGCTGACGCCGAAACAGCAGAAGAGGCGCTGATGATGTGCTCGACTATTGAAGTAAAAAGAAAGCGGGAAATATCTGAATGAGAATAAAAAAATACATAACACTTACTCTTGCGGCGGCTCTGGCTTTTTCTGCGGTATCATGCGGAAAGACCGAGGAAGCGGCGGTCACTGAGGTGGCAGAGGAAACAACTGCCGAATCCACTACAGAGGACGAGTACGACCTTAACAGCAAGCTCGAATCGGCAGTCAGTGCTCTTGATGAGCTTGAAATGCCCGATTTCGACAGACACGCAGGTATAAATATGAAAGCCGAGCCGTTACCCGAAACTGCGGCTATTCCCGACGACTGGCATGAGGTCTCCA
Source organism: Ruminococcus sp. (assembly GCA_017479805.1). Taxonomy (GTDB): domain Bacteria; phylum Bacillota; class Clostridia; order Oscillospirales; family Ruminococcaceae; genus Ruminococcus. The sequence goes on along the minus strand of JAFVBU010000073.1, from coordinate 4,581 downwards.
ACGGTATCATATCATTCATGGTGCCTGCCGATGTTGAGTATGAACATAATGAATTCGACTTGGGCAATGGCAAAACTTATAAGTCTGACAAAGCACAAGGTTCCGACAAATATGTAACAATAATGTTCTATGACGGAAATGACTGGTCTGCCGAGGAGGAAGAAGATGAGGATGAGTACCAGATAGACGATGCTGATCTGGAAGCGGCAAGGAAGGAGTTAGACGAAAAGGGCTACCCCGAGGAAGGCTATATCTCCGATGAGAAAACCGCAGAATATCTGGCTGAAATGGGATTTGACTATGACGGTACAAGAGAATCGGAGTACAGAGCGCTCCTTGAATTCAACGAGGATATGCGGACTGACGACAACGAGGAAGCCTTTGAGTACCTTGCAGTAATAAAAGCCGAGACCTTTGGCATGGCTTTTCCGAGGGTATATTACACAGAAACCGACGGCAAGCCCGTTTACATACATGAGTACCCGGGAATATACTTTGACCCGTCAGAATCGGCTGACAAACAGTATAAATCAATGTGGATAGGTGCTTTTGCGTCACCCGACATGGAGTACACCGCACTTGTAAGAGGACACGACAAGGCAGAAGCATTACAGATAGCTTCAACGATAAAAATTATCGGCTGACAGCGCCCGAAAGGGATGGAAAGATCGGGAAATATGTTTTGCGGCTCGGGGCAATTACTCAAACGCCCGACCGCTTAAAATATCATTTACCCGAATAATTTTAAAGGAGTTTTTATCATGGCAAAAGAAGAAAGATTCGTAAAGGTTTATTCACAGGGAAAAATGAACGTTTCTGAAATATGGGTGGATACTATGACAGGTATCAACTATATCTTCCATGCGTCAGGCTATGCAGGCGGCATGACACCCCTCCTCGACAGGGACGGAAAGCCTGTGGTAACACCCGACGATGAGCTTAAATGGATAAAGGAAAAGTAATTCTCTATGGGAAATATCATCGAAATTGAAGATCTGCACTTCCACTATGAGAGCGACGCAGAGGGCAATACTCCGCCCGATGTGCTGAAAGGGATAAACCTCAGCATAAAACAGGGGGAATTCGTTGCTGTCCTCGGTCATAATGGCTGTGGAAAGTCAACCCTTGCCAAGCACCTCAACGCTATACTCATCCCCACAAGCGGAAAGGTCACCGTTGACGGTATTGACACCTCCGACGAGAACAGGCTTTTCGATCTGAGACAGCGTGCAGGCATGGTTTTCCAGAACCCAGATAACCAGATAGTTTCCTCCATCGTTGAGGAGGATGTGGCGTTCGCTCTGGAAAATTTAGGCGTTCCCTATGAGGAGATGCGTAAACGTGTGGATGAATCGCTTAAAGCGGTGAATATGTACGAATATCGCCTACATTCGCCAAGCCAGCTTTCGGGCGGACAGAAGCAGAGAGTTGCCATTGCAGGTATAATCGCAATGCAGCCAAAGTGCATAATCCTTGACGAGCCGACAGCTATGCTCGATCCGCAGGGACGAAAGGAAGTTCTTGCGGCTATACACAGGATGAACCGTGAAAAGGGCATAACCATCGTACTTATCACCCATTATATGGACGAAGCCGCTGACTGTGACCGTGTGGTCGTAATGGACAAGGGCGAGGTGGTGCTGGACGGCATACCCTCAAAGGTATTCTCGCAGGTGGACAAGCTGAAAGCTATCGGGCTCGATGTGCCGCAGGTGACCGAGCTTGCGTGGGAGCTTCGTAAAGCAGGGCTGGATATATCCCCTGAGATAATCACCGAGGACGAATGTGCGGCGGCGATAGAGAGGCTTTTCAGCAGGACAATTGAGAATTGAGAATGGAGAATTGAGAATTGAGAATGTAGGGGACGGCATCCTACAAGTTACTAATAAGAGATTGGAGAGAACAGATATTGGCTATCCTTGAAACACAGGAGCTTACTTATACCTACAGTGCAGGTACTCCCTTTGAGAAAACTGCTGTAGACCATGTGAGCCTGAAAATCGAAGAAGGGCAGATGGTGGGAGTGATGGGGCACACAGGCTCGGGAAAATCCACGCTTATACAGCACTTCAACGGACTTCTCCAGCCCACCTCGGGAAAGGTGCTTCTCGACGGCAAGGATATATGGGAGGACAAAACGAAGATACGCAATGTCCGCTTTCAGGTGGGACTGGTGTTCCAGTACCCCGAATACCAGATATTCGAGGAAACGGTCTATAAGGATATCGCTTTCGGGCCTAAGAATATGGGACTTGACGAGGCGGAGATAAAGCGCAGAGTTCTGGCTACTGCCCATGATATCGGGCTTTCCGAGGAGCTTATGGAGCGCTCGCCCTTTGAGCTTTCGGGCGGTCAGAAAAGGCGTGTGGCTATTGCAGGAGTTATGGCGATGGAGCCGAAGGTGCTCATTCTCGATGAGCCTACCGCAGGACTTGACCCTGCCGGCAGAGACAAGATACTCTCCCATATCAAGGCTTACCATGAGCGTGCAAAGAATACCATCCTCATCGTATCGCACAGCATGGAGGATATTGCCACCTTTGCCGATAAGATACTGGTAATGAGCAAGGGAAAGCTGTTCTGCTATGACGATACGGTCAATGTTTTCGCCCGTGCGGAGGAGATATCACAGATAGGGCTGGATGTTCCCCAGATAACAAAGGTTTTCGGAGAACTGAAAAAGCGTGGGCTTGATTTCGGCAAGGAGGTCTACACCGTGGGCTATGCCCGTGACCTGCTGCTGCGCCGACTGAAAGAAAGGGAGGTGCAGTAGTATGCTCAAGGATATAACCATCGGACAGTATTTCCCCGGGAATAGCCTGATACACCGCCTTGACCCAAGATTCAAGATAGTCATAACGCTCATATTCATCATAATGCTTTTCACAGGCAAGAGCTTTCTCTGCCTTGCCATTGGTGCGGTATACACTGTCATAGCCGTGCTTCTGTCAAAGATAAAGCCGAAAATGTTCTGGAAAAGCGTGAAGCCGCTTCTGCCGTTCCTCATTATAACGGCTGTGCTGAATCTTCTCCTTGTCTCAACAGGCGATATCGTCTGGGAGTGGAAGTTCATCAAGATAAGAAGCGAAGCCATTGATATAAGCGTATTCATGATAGTGAGGATAGTCCTCCTTATAATAGGAAGCTCTCTCCTGACCTATACCACATCCCCCATAACGCTGACGGATGCTATCGAGAGACTGCTCTCACCGCTGAAAAAGCTGAAATTCCCTGTGCATGAGCTGGCAATGATGATGTCCATTGCACTGAGGTTCATACCGACTCTTATTGAGGAAACTGACAAGATAATGTCAGCCCAGAAAGCAAGAGGCGCTGAGATAGACTCGGGCAGCTTTATGACAAGGACGAGGAATATGATATCAATACTTGTTCCCCTTTTCATATCAGCATTCAGACGGGCAGACGAGCTTGCAACAGCAATGGAGTGCCGCTGTTACCACGGCGGTGAGGGAAGAACAAGACTGAGACAGCTAAAATCAGCCCCACGTGACTACATTGCACTTGCGGTAACGATACTGTTCTTCGGTGCGGTGATAGCTGTCAGCATTTTAACGAAAAAATAAAAAAACAAACATTACAAATAAATGAAATAAGGAATAAAAAAGCGGCGCAGCCGCCTGATACCGGGATTCCAAAAGGAATATATTCCCTTTGGCAGGTGGGTGTGCGAGGGAGGGCAGAGCCCTCCCTAAAAGGCAGTAAATCCAGCGAAGCGCCGATTTACGGCTGTTTCGCAAGTATCACCCTCGGCTTGACCGACAAAAAATCTTCTCTATTTCATACGAATATACCTTAATGCAAAAGAAAGGCTAATATGGACAACGAACATTTCAGCGATGGGGACGACAGAAACGAGACAGCTCCCCCGTTTACAAGGAAAAAACATATTTATGAAAGCGGTATCCTCTGCTTTGTTATTTCTTTTATTATTCCTTTTGCCGTTATGCTTGCGGCTTTTGCGGTATATGAAGTCCACCCGTTCGGCGACAGACAGATGCTTGTGGTCGATCTGTGGCACCAGTACTACCCTTTCTTCCGTGTGGAGCGTGAAAAACTGCTTTCGGGCGGCTCTTTCCTCTACTCATGGCAGAACGGTCTGGGAACCAATTTCCTTTCCCTTATCTCCTACTATGCCGCAAGTCCGCTGAACTGGATATCGGTATTTTTCAGCGACGACAATGTCAGGGACGCTCAGATGTTCCTGCTCTGTGCCAAGATAGGCTTTGCAGGCGGCTTCTTCAGCCTGTTCCTGAGATATACCTACAAGCGCCGTGACCTTTCGGTGTGCTTCTTCTCGGTGATGTTCGCTCTTTGCAGCTACACGCTGGGCTACTACTGGAACGTTATGTGGTTCGATACCATCGCCCTTTTCCCCCTTGTTATGACGGGAATAGTGGCTGTTTGCCGTGAGGGAAAGTGGAAGCTGTTCACTCTTGCGCTTATGCTCTCTCTGGTTTCCAATTACTATATCGCCTATTTTACCTGCATTTTCTCGGTGTTCATGTTCGCCTCTGCAAGCATTATCGAGTGCAAAGGCATAAAGGACTGGTTCGGCAAGCT
>JAFVBU010000011.1 GCA_017479805.1 Ruminococcus sp. | reverse complement strand
GGAAACGCTCTGTAAGCGTTTCTGAGGGCTTTTTCTTTTCAGCGTTTAGTTTTCCGCTCCGCAGGCTCGGACGGTACTGTGAGGCTTTTCCGTTCGCCTGACGGTCAAGCTGAGGTCTGCTCGGTGATGCCGTGACGGAGTTCACACTCATGCACACGGCGGTAAAAAGTGTTTGCCGATAAGCCCATTCTCCGCATAAAGTCTCTGCCTGTGATGCTCTTGGACTTCCATTCCCCATAGAGCTGCCCGAACCTCGTCCAGTCGGTGGGGATAGGCTTTCGCCCGGTGTACTTGCCCTGAGCCTTAGCAATCGCTATGCCCTCACGCTGTCGCTGTTTGAGTTGCTCACGCTCTAACTGTGAGAGTGCAGCAAACACGGTCAACATGAATTTCCCCGCAGGAGTGTCAGTGTCGATTTTCTCCTTGTGGCTGATGAGGGTAACACCCTTGTCGGTGAGGGTGTCGATGATGTTCAGCAAGTCCTTTGTGGAGCGTCCCAGACGGCTGATGCTCTCCACAAAGAGGGTATCGCCCTCACGCACATAGTCCAGCATAGCCCTGAGCTGAGGGCGGTCTGTGTTCGCTCCTGACAGCTTCTCGGAGAAGATGCGATCTACCTGATAATCGCACATAATCTCCTGCTGACGGGCGGTTTCTTGGTGTTCGGTGGAAACTCTGATGTATCCGATTTTGCTCATAAAATCTTCCTTTCATTATTCCAGATAGTTTTTGTTCCTCTGCTGGGTGAGCTTTTTCTGCCTGTATTTCTCACGCTCACGCCTGTTGTGTTCTTCGTTCATATAGTTTCTGACCTGTCGGACATACTTCTTCGCTGTATCACGCTTGGTGACAAATGCCATGTGTTCAGGAAGAAGACTGTTATACTTCGATTTCAGCTTGTTTGACTTCTCCAGCAGGTCAAGCATTGTCGGCGGTTTGCCGTTAACAAGATAGGGCTGTCTATGCTCCTTGATGTATTTGACCGTTTCTTCGTAGTCCTCGATAGTGGCGGCGTTTTTCTTACGGAAACGGTTCTGAAACCAGCCCGACTTGCTATTGTACTCCTTGTAGACAGGTGCAAGCTCGTCACGGTGTTTCATCTTGGCGATAAGTGTGTCGATAGCTGTGTATTTCTTTTTTAGCTCCGCAAGTTCGTCCGTGTGGTCATCAGGGTGACCGCCCTTGTAAAAGAAACTCGCAAGCACATGATATGAAGTCACACCGCCCGATTCAAGGTCTGCGATAATTTCATTGGCTCTGCCCATACCACGAATTTCTGCCCACGGGTCGGCAGGCGGTGCCGCCTTTTCTGCCTGCGCCTGCATATCCTGTTCGTTGAGGATTTTGATATATTCCTCCTCGGTCATAACGCTGAGATTGCTTTCAGGTTCGTCCGCAACAGTTGTCGGCGGTGTAGGTGTCGGCTCAGTCTTGGTTGTGACCGCAGGCTTGGACGGTGCGAATGCCTTTTCGGGATTTTTCTTTTCAGCAAGCCTTTCCATAGCAGACTTTGCTTTCTGTATCTGCTCTATCTGCTCGGCAATGCGTTCGGCGGTGTAGTCTTCGCCCAGCGTTTCGGCTCTTGTGAATTTCTGCTGTCCCTCGCCCGAAAGACGGAACTTCAGCTTGACTTTGTTCTGTGGCTTGTAAACATACTCGATACCGCTGGCAGAACAGTTGCGGAGAAAATCTGCAAAATCCTTGCTGTAAAAAGCGACTTCGGCAATCTTGGCTCGGAGCTTGTCCTTCCACGACTTGCCCTGCAACTGCATATCATGCTCAAAGTGGGAAACACCTTTCGCTTTCGGCTCAATAACAGAAATGCCGTGTTCCTTGCATAGCTCGTCCGAAATTGCCCGTAACTGCGCCCATGACCGTTCCTTTACCTTGCCTTGATTGTGTTCGTAAGTAAAGCTGAGTCCATTGTAAAGATTAGTGTTATTGAAGATGATGTGGCAATGGGTATGGGACTTGTCTGTGTGGACTGCAAGCACATATTGATAGTTGCCTTGCAAGAAACGGTCGCACAATTCCTCTCCGATTTGCAAGGCTTGTTCGGGTGTCACTTCATCAGGAGCGAAACTCTGGACTATGTGGTGTGCGAGGATTTGTGTTCGCCCTGTTCCGCCTGCTCTGACTGCTCGGAAGTCGGCGGCAGCACCGATGCTGTCGGCTCGGCAGGCATAAGACTGCACATATAAGCCGTTGACGGTCTTATCTCCGTTTGTGATATAGCGGAGAGCCGCCCCGTCTGTTGCCTTGATTGAATGGATAGAAGTGTATGCCAAATTTCATTAACCCCTCTCTTTATCTCGTCAATATCCTCGGCATAAATACGCCCTGTGCTGTAAAGCCGAACAAGTATCTGATTCACGTTGCTCCCAATGCGTTTCATCAGTCGATTACACTCCGATATATCGGTGGTGTCGGGAACAAGATCAACCCTTGCCCGAACGCAGTCACGGATATACTCGGTTTTGTTCTTGTAACCGTACTGCTCACACTTTGCAATAATGTCCTGCATTTCCGATTCCGTAAAGCGTACATTCAGCGTGTAGGACTTCTTTTCACGCTTTCGTTTCAGGTACTTCCGTTCGCCGTCTGTAAGCTCGTCCTCTGACTTGTGTGCAAGGGTATCATCAAGCTCGGCTCTGACCTCTTTATCCAAATCATTGTTGATAGCTCCCTCGTAGGTCATTCCCTCGAACTCCATAACCTTTTGCTTGGGCGGTCTGCCCCTCTTGCGTTTTGCATTTTCCATAGTAGTGTCTCCATTCTTTTTATTTCGGCGTAAGCCGATTTTTTTATGACCGCTGTGCGGTCATTTCGGGGCTTGGGGTGTCCCCAACAAGCATTTTGTATTTTCGTCCGTGCGCGGCGCAAAATACAATGCTTGTTCTTTTTGTCGCGCTGTTGCGCGGTTTTCTGCCTGCTGTATCTCTGTATCTCGCAGGCTTTCGCTGTACCGTCAGCGAATTCGGAGCGTAAGCGACTGCACCCTCTCCGCCGCACCGTCGGCGGTCATTCTCGATCACGCTTCAGCGTGATGCTCTCTATATCCTCGGTGTCATTATTCTAAACTGGTACGGCGCAGTTATCGTGCTGGGAGTGCGGCAGTCTGGTGAAAATCTCCCTCAATAGTTATTACCAAAATAATCACGGTTTCGTTAAGCATAGCCTGCGAAAATTATTCTGAATTTTGAGTAGCCTGTTTGTGCATATCGGATAATATCCCGTCCGCACTTAATGAACGGCTGAAAATGTTGGTATTGATCTGTAGGAGAGCATTGTTCTCCTGCGGTTACTGGCTGTAAGAGTGCCGCCATTTTACACTGGGGAATTTTGAAAAATCCCTCAAAGTTCATGCGCAATGCATCTGGACAATCAGCGTAGTTGCGCGCTATAATATTATCGTGGGATATGTGAGTATCCTGCAAAATCAAACGGAAGCGAGGTGATGCGAATG
>JAFVBU010000072.1 GCA_017479805.1 Ruminococcus sp. | reverse complement strand
ATTCGGAGCGGTAATGCAATAGATATGTAGGGGACGGCGTCCTCGACGTCCCGAGCTGACGCCAGCTCGACCGCACTCACGCTCCCACTCGCAAAGCTCGTTCAGTCTCTGCGAAACGGGGAGTCTGCTTTCGCACGACGTTAGTAAATTCGGAGCGTTGATATAGGAGCAAAGGCTATCAGATAAGGAGAATGCTATGCTGTTTACTGTTATAACTATCGAAAATGAAAATGACACCACTTTTGTTACGGGAAGTACCGGTGTCGGCTATATAAAAGGTGTATGGAGGGCAGAGGAAGCCCCTGTAAACGGTAAAAGATATCAGATAGAGCTTGACTTTCCTGCTGTGGATAAGTCGGCAGTCTCCGTGACTACAGCAGACAGAAGCGCCCGAATCTTAGGTGATAAGACCTGTTTTACGGGTATTTGCGAGGAAATAGACGAGGTCTGTTACATCCGTTTTGCCGTTGACAGTCTCGAAATGTTGGATATAACCGATATCGACGAGACCATAAAAAAGGGCGATAATCTTTCCTTTGCATTGCCCTTTGAAGAAATAGGCATATACCCTTACTGAAAAAGGAGGACTGTATGGCAATGCTCACAGGAGATGAAATTATAGCTCTCATCAACCGGATAAATGATGTAAAGAACCACACGGAAGCCGAGACCGACGAGCTTCTAATGAAGCTGAAAAGCGGCACGGCTGACCCTCACATCAGCGACTACATCTTCTTTGAGGGACTTTCCCCCGAGGAGGCTGCCGATAAGGCTTTGGCATACAAGCCAATATTATTGTAAAGAGGTAAAATATGATAATCATGTCTGTTGACTTCGGCGACGCAAGGACGGGTATCGCTGTCTGCGGAAAAAGCGAAATGATAGCTTCGCCCGTTACCGTTATCGCCGAAAAGGACTTCGATAAATGTATAGAAAAAACTGCCGCCCTCGCAAAAGAGCAGAGGGCGGAGAAAATAGTTGTCGGCTATCCAAAGAATATGAACGGCACTATCGGCGAAAGGTGCGAAAAATGCACTCTTTTCGCTCAAAAGATAGAGGAAATGACGGGTATCCCCACTAAGCTGTGGGACGAGCGCTGTACCACGGTTTCGGCGCATAACTACCTGAATGTGACCAACACAAGGGGTAAGAAACGCAAGAACGTGGTGGACGCTGTTGCCGCTGTCATCATCCTCGAAAGCTATCTTGAATACAGAAAAAACTCGGGCGAGACTGACTAAGTCAGAACAGGCTCTTTATATCGTCCCAAAGGCTGTTTGCCGCCTTGAGGGTCTTGTTGGCATCATGCTTTATGCTCATCTTCTTTGAGGGCGATGTTTCGGTAAGGGCGCAGAAAGCCATGCCGACTGCCGCTACTGCCGCCGCTCCCTTTGCAAGTGACTTTATATCCATAAAGTCCCCCTTTCTGCAATGCGGAAATTGCTGCACTGCCCTGTTATTATCTGTTGATATTTTTTATATATTCGCAAGGAGTTAAAATGCATAATCTTAACATTGTTCTCGTAGAACCTCAGATACCGCAGAATACAGGGAATATCTCCCGTACCTGCGCTGTTACGGGAGCGAGACTTCATCTTGTGCGTCCCCTCGGCTTCGAGGTCAGCGACAAGCACCTTAAACGTGCAGGTCTTGACTACTGGGACAAGCTGGATATCACCTATTATGACAGTCTTGACGATTTTTTCACAAAAAATCCCGACGGTCATTTCTACTACTTCACCACAAAGGGGCTTCATGTGCACAGCGATATGGAGTATCCCGACAATGCCTATCTGGTGTTCGGGCGTGAGGATAAGGGACTTCCCGAAAGCCTGCTGCACGATAATCCCGACAACTGTGCCCGTATCCCAATGAGAAACGAGCTGAGAAGCCTCAACCTGTCAAATTCCGTTGCAATTGCGGTCTACGAGGTGCTCCGCCAATGGGACTACCCCGACCTATCACGTGAGGGAAAGCTCACGCAATACATTTGGTAAACTTTATCAATTCATAATGCATAATGCATAATTCATAATTTCGGTGTCAGCTTCGCTGATAGATTTAAATATGTGAGCAAAGCGAACACACTAATTATGAATTATGAATTAAGAATTATGCATTGAAGAAAAGGAGAATACTATGTCTAAAATAATGATACTTACCGATAGCTGCTGCGATCTTCCTAAGGAGACTATCGAGGAGCTGGGCATCAAGGTGCTGCCGTTCACTGTTACCCTCGGCGGCGAATCCTTCCGTGAGATCTTCGACAAGTCCTCTCAGGAGGTCTACGAAATGATGGCGAAAAATCCCGAAATACCGAAACATTCCCAGATCTCCCCTCTCACCTTTGAGGAGACCTACAAGGAAATTTTTGAGCAGGGCTACACCGATATCATCAGCGTTTCCATCAACTCTCAGGGCTCGGGAACTTACAACAATTCCATCATCGGCAAGAACGATTTCTTTGAGAATAATCCCGAAGCTGAGGGAAAAATACGCATTTTCAACCTCGATTCCAGATGCTACACCATTTTCTACGGCTACCCCATCATGGAGGCTGTGAAGAAGATACGCAAGGGCGCTGAGGCTGAGGAAATTGTTGCTTACCTTGAGGACTGGTTCAATGTCTGTGGTATCTATGCGGTTCCGTACAACCTCAAATATGCCAAGAAATCGGGACGTATCTCCGCCGCTGCCGCTTTTGCAGGCGAGCTTCTGGGACTGAAGCCTATCATCCTTTTCGCCGATAATACCACCGCTACCGTTGAAAAAATAAGGGGCGAGAAGAATATCGTGCCGAAGCTGGTGGAGTGCGTTGAGAAGAATATGACGCCTCAGACCCCTTATCTCATCCTCCACGGCAGGGACAATACCCTTGCTAAGGAAGTTGAAAAGGAGCTTTACAAGAAAACAGGCAGAAAGGCTGAGATGTACGGTCAGATAGGTGCGGTCGTTTCCGCAAATATTGGTGCGGATATTGTTGCAGTTTTAGTCAGAAGAAAAAATAAATAAACCTTAACCAACAGTTCACAGCAAAGGAGGATGGATATGGGCGACCTTGAATTTCATTATCAAAAGCTGGAAGAAGCAAAACAGGCAGGCATTGAAGAAGGCAAAAAGCAAGCCGAGGAAGAAAAAGGCGGAGACGGCGATATTACGGGACTTATTGTCCTTATTGCGGTGATTCTCTGCATTCTCGCTTTTCTCAACCGTGGCAGCTCCAATGTGAAAGCTCCGCCGCAGTCCACTTCCACCTCCTACACTCAGTCTGCTCCCCTGCCCGATGATATCGGCGACTATGTTTCAAGCAGCTCCACTCACTTCTACAAGTACCTCGGCAGCGACGGCGTGACATACGTGCGCCACCACTTTGAGCCGACGGAGGAGCTGAGCAGACAGGGCTACTACAAATGCAGCACGGGAGAATACATTCTGCTGACCATGAACTTCTCTCCGCAGAACGGTCAGTGGCTTTGCAGTTGGAGGATAACTTACAGCTCGGGCGGTGGAGAAATTGTTCTGTCAAACGGCGCTGACATCGTTTCCGTGAAAGAGTACGCTTCGCAAAACTGCCTTGACAGTCTCTCTCAGGCACTGAATTCCCACGGCTTTGACCCATGTGTCATCGACCCCAACGGCACTGCTATCACCTGTTCCGAGGGCAAGTCTCTTATTGGATTCCAAGGCTGAATCGTCCTCCATGCACGGACAACCCTGCCGTTTCCCCAACGATATACAATGAAATACAGCCGACTGTCCGCCAAAAGGCTCTCACGAAACGGCACACAGTATTTGCCTGTTTACCGTATGTCAAAAGGCTTTTACATGGGCTGTCAAAGAGTTTTTGCAGAAAAAAATGACCGATGTAAAGAAAAATTGGTAGAAATAATTCTCCGAAGCTGATATACTGGTGTCAGTCAGGAGAAAACACACAGCAACACTCATTCAAAGGAGGTCATACATTTGGAGGTCGGCAATCAAATCAAAAAACACCGCACTCAGAACGGATGGTCGCAGGAGGTGCTGGCAGAAAAAGCATTCGTCAGCCGTCAGACCGTGTCCAACTGGGAGAACGGCAAAAGCTACCCCGATATCCACAGTCTGGTTCTTTTGGGTAATATCTTTAACATTTCTCTTGACGAATTAATTAAAGGAGATGTTGAAGTAATGAAAAACGAGATCAACAACAATGAAGTCAAGGAATTTAACGCATGGTCATGGGTGCTGACGGGACTTATGATAATTATGGTGCTGTCATGCGTTCCGCTTTTCAAGGCAGGTATTTTCGGTATCGTTATATGGGCGGCTATCTGCGCTGTCACTTTAGCGGTATGCGTTAAGGTCGAAAAGCTGAAAAAACAGCACAATATCCAGACATATAAGGAAATATCCGCTTTCATGGCAGGCAAGCCCCTTGACGAGATCGAGGCAGACCGCAAGAAGTACACCACTTTCCAAAAGGTCATGTTCGGTGTTGTCAGCGGTATCATCGGCATTGCTGTAAGCGCCGGCATTATGTTCCTTTTGAAGTGAACCGGTGTTCAGTAAGCAGCGTGTAGTGAGTAGTAAGTAGTAAGTAGTAAGCAGAAAGTAGTTATTAGTTCTAAGTGATTAGTGCTTAGTTATAGAAATCCCCGAAGCATTGTGTTACCTCGGGGATTTTCTTCATATTACACACTTTTGCGTCAGCGAGCGAAAGCAGACTGACCGCCTCGCAGAGACTGAACGAGCTTGCGAGTGAGAGCGTGAGTGTGGTCAAGCTGACGACAGCTTGCTGAAATTACCGCCACGAATTCACTCCCGTGTGCGAAAGCAGAAAAAAAGTTTCGCAGAGAGTAAGCGAGTTTACGAGCGAAGCGTGATATGCGCCGCCGCTCGCTCAGCGGCGCTACTGCATTTTGTAGGAGTTTATCATTTTCTGAACCATGCGTCCGCCGATAGAACCTGCTTCACGTGAGGTCAGGTCACCGTTGTAGCCGTCCTTGAGGTTTACACCAAGCTCGGATGCAGACTCCATCTTGAATCTGTCAAGCGCCTGTCTGCCCTTTTCTGTCATTACTCCGCT
>JAFVBU010000071.1 GCA_017479805.1 Ruminococcus sp. | reverse complement strand
TCCCCGTACGCGGATCCGGGATTTGCCGCATGATTTCAATAATTCCTTTGCTCATGGTATGATCTCCTTTGCCTTTTTGTTATATCATACCATATTCCTCACTTTTTGTATACCTTTATTTTTCGTAAGCGATTGCCGTGAAACACACCGAACCGCTGATTGACATAACCGCTGTTTCATGCTATAATCTAACCAGTATATTTTTTTACAAGCATTAAATTAAAAATAAATATGTCAGGTGAAATTTATGAGCAGTAAGAAAAAAACTGCACGTATAGCAGTATTGATAATTCTCATCATAGCGGCACTGGTCGCTGTTTACATACGCACCAACCCGAAATGGAAAGCGGCGGAGCTGACCATCGAGCCTGCTCACCGATTCTATGAGATACATGATCTTGACCCCAACGGAACGACGCTTGAAACACGTATCACCCCACCCGACGGCTTTGAGCGTGTCCCTGCGGAAAAAGGCAGTTTTGCCGAGTATCTGAGGAATTATCCCCTTTATCAGGACGGCATTGAGCTTCCCGTGTTTGACGGAAGCACGATAAATTCGCCGTATTCGGCGGCAGTTTTTGATATCAGTCTCGGCGACGAGGGATATCAGCAGTGTGCAGACAGCGTAATAAGGCTTTACAGCGATTATTTCTACGAAACAAAGCAGTTCGACAGGATATCATTTCAGTTTTCCAACGGCGATGTCTGCGATTATAACAGGTGGCGAAAGGGAAAAAGGATGTTCGTTCTCGGCGGTATTTCCTGTGAACTGCCGCTGGCATTTCCCGATGACAGCGAACAGCAGTACAGAAACTATCTGAAAGAGGTCATGCGCTATGCAGGCACACTCTCCCTGCAAAAGGAATCGGAGGTAATTCCTCAGGATGAACTGCAAATCGGTGATATCATCTGCAACGATGTCCATGTGGTGATGGTCATAGACGAGGCTGTAAACGAAAAAGGCGAAAAGTGCTATCTTTTCGGACAGAGCTTCATCCCTGCGGTGTGCTTCCACGTTATTGCAAAGATCGGTGAGAGGGAAACATTTGCATGGTATACGCAGGAGGATATTGACAAGGACTCATTCGTTATCGGTACATTCGCATTTAACAAAGGTGATATCCGACGCTGGAAAGGCGGATTCTGAAAGGAAGTGACATAAATGGCATTTATTGGAATGGTCATAGCAGGGGCGGCTGTGAGATGGGAAACCTCCGCAGGCACTTACACTTTCTCGGACAATGTGGCGAACCGGGTCATGCTGGATGATGTACGCAGCGACAAGGATGAAGAATTGTTAATGCTGGCGGATGAGGCTGTGAATAAAAAATAATTTTTAAAGCGGCGAAGCCGCATAGACCGGGGTCAAGGGTGACTCCCCACAGTGTGGGGAGATGTCCGAAGGACAGAGGGGACGGGCTCCCGTTGGGAGATGTTATCTCCCTTGCGGAGAGGGGTACGGGGAGAGGCAGAGCCTCTCCTAAAAGGTAATAAATCCAGCGAAGCGCAGATTTACGGCTGTTTAACAAGCGCTCCCCTTGGCTTGACCGACGATAAATTTTTCGTTTTTACAATAATATAGGAAAGAAAGGAGCGCTTTGAAGTGCCTATCAGAATCTCATCGGAGTTGCCAGCATTCAAAACGCTTGGAGAAGAAAATATTTTCGTAATGTCTAAGGAAAGGGCGGAGCATCAGGATATCCGTCCGCTGAAAGTCATCATCCTTAACATTATGCCAAAAAAGATCGAGACAGAGAGCCAGCTCATGCGACTGCTCAGCAACACCCCTTTACAGGTGGATGTGGAGCTTCTGCAAATGGCTTCCCATGTCTCTAAAAATACATCGAGCAATCACATGACATCTTTCTACAAGACCTTTGAGGAAATAAAAAATAACCGATATGACGGCATGATAATCACAGGTGCGCCTGTGGAGCTTCTTGAATATGAAGAAGTAGATTACTGGAAAGAGATATGCGAGATAATGGAGTGGTCAAAGACACACGTTTTCTCCACTCTGTACATCTGCTGGGCGGCTCAGGCAGGTCTTTACTACCACTACGGCATCCCGAAATATCCGTTGGAGCAGAAGATGTTCGGCATCTTCCCTCACAGGGCGGAGATAAGCAACTGTCAGCTTCTCCGTGGCTTTGACGATATATTCTATGTGCCCCATTCGAGGAATACCGAAGTGCGCCGTGAGGATATCGAGCGTATCCCACAGCTTGAGATACTGACCGTTTCCGATATATCGGGAGTGCACATAGTTGCCAACAAAAACGGCAGACAGTACTTCATCACGGGTCATTCCGAGTACGACAGGGACACCATTGCCAATGAGTACAGGAGAGACCTTGATAAGGGCATCGATATACAGATACCCTACAATTATTTCCCCGATGACGACCCGAACAATGTACCGCTGTTTTCGTGGAGATGTACGGCGAATCTCATGTTCTCCAACTGGCTCAATTACTGCGTTTACCAGAAAACGCCGTACAATCTGGACGAGCTGGAGGTACGCAACTGGAACTGGGAAACAAGTCTCTGAGAGGAGAAAAATATGGATGATCTGAACAAAAAAGGCTACGACAGCGAAAACGGTACGCCCTACGTAAAGGCAGGGGTGAACAGGCTCGAAAAGGGCTATGACAGCGAAAAGGGAACTCCCTACGAGCAGGCAGGTGCCGATCCTTTCGGTGACAACGATTTCAGCAGTGCTGATGTGAGCACCCAGAACGACTTCGGAAGTTTTCCCGAGAGCGACCACTTTGACAACATCGGTCAGCACGAGACTGAAAACGGTATGCCCAAGAAGCAGTACAGGAACGAAGGGCTTTTTCGTGAGAATTCCCCCGAGCAGAGCGGCATGAACGGCTATTACGGACAGCTCTATGCAGACTCCCCCTACGGAGAAGCGGCATTGCAGCCCTATCCTCAGAAGAATTCGGGACTTGCTATAGCGGCATTCGTCATATCACTGGTAAATCTGCTGTTTTTAAGGAGCGTTCTCAGCTTTCTGACAGTTCCGCTGTGCCTGATACTCGCCATAGTCTCTCTTGCAGGCAAGAGAAGCGGCAAGGGCTGGGCGATAGCGTCAATAGTCGTATCGTCCGTATCCGCATTCCTTTTCTGCACCGCAGCGGCTGTTGTGGTG
This sequence comes from Ruminococcus sp., assembly GCA_017479805.1. Classification (GTDB taxonomy): domain Bacteria; phylum Bacillota; class Clostridia; order Oscillospirales; family Ruminococcaceae; genus Ruminococcus. The sequence continues at coordinate 439 of JAFVBU010000071.1, read as the reverse complement.
AGGATATACCCCGATTTCAGGTATTTTGCCGACAATCACCGGCAGATAATCGAGGACTATGAGCGTGACGGAACTATCCCCGAGCGCTTCAGCAAGTACGACCGCCCCTCTTTCAGCAAATACTGGAAGTCGATGGGCTTTGACGATTTCGGCGAATTCTTCGGCTGGTTCATCCATCAGTATGATTTCGGAGATCCCTCCTACAGAAGCTCCGAGACCGAAGCGACGACAAAACACGATTATCCTATCGATGCATAGATTTTGAGCGCACGAATGTGCGCTCTTTTTTATACTCGGCGCTACAGCAAAATATCCATAAATGCTTGTATAAATTCCAAATAACTGCGTCAAACTTTTTCACCATACGACAGTATGCTTTCAAAAGTTTTCCTTGTTCTTTGAAATTTCTACGGCGCATTTTTTGTATATTTTGCTGTAG
>JAFVBU010000070.1 GCA_017479805.1 Ruminococcus sp. | reverse complement strand
GGTTTTCCATGCAGCATCGGGAGCCCATGCATTGTTAGCCCATTTTGCAATAGGAGTGCCGTTTACTCTTGTCTTTGCAACAGGGATCTGACCGTGGTCAGTCCAGTTTACAAGGTCTGCTGTTGATAAGCAGTTGATATAGCCTGAAGAATAATCATTCTCGATAAGCTGATTGTTCTTGTATGCGAATTCATCGGCTGTTGTGTAAACGTAAAGTCTGTCGCCGTATACGAGCCAGCCGGGGTCAGCGCCGAAACGCTGTGTATAGATCGGGTTGTTCTCAGTTTCCTTCTTGAAGCTCTCTGCCAGTGAAAGACCGCTGAACTTGCCCTCGAACTGTGAGGTATCAAGTACGGGAACTGCCGGCTTATTTACCGGGAATTCCTTGATCTTGCCGAGAACGTATTCCTGGAGGAGAACGAGGTCATTGATCTCATATGCTCCGCTCTGGTCAACGTCTGATGCTTTCTTTGTCATATTGTCTGATGGAGCCTTGATTATGCCCTTTCTGCCTGCAACAACGTCGAGAGCGTCGATGGTCTCATCGAAGTTGATGTCGCCGAGGATAAGTGTTTTGACCTTTGGCTGTCCGGGACCTGCAATAGCTGTGCCTGCGGGAGCGCCGATAGCTTCGTCAACGTAGAAGCTTGCGAGGTTATCCTCGTCGATGATCTCAACATAGATAGTGAGGTCTGATGCGTCTGAGGGGATCTTGTAGTCTGTATTTGCAAGCTGTATCCACTCGCCCTTAGGAGCTGTGCCCGAAGCGATCTCATCGTAGTGAGCCTCGCTGTCTGAGCCTGTGTACTGGAGAGTGAGCTTGAATGTTGAAGTATCAGGACCGTCGTTTGTCATAGCGTTTACAGAGAAGCTGTATGACTCGCCAGCCTTGAATATTCTGTAGCTTGGGTTAAATGCAGCGCCGTTCCATGTAGCCTCTCTGCCTGAGCAGTAGAGAGCCTTGCTGCCGTTGTAGCCGCCTGATGTGCTTTCAACTGATGCAGAGCCTCTGCCTGACCAGCCGTCAACTCCGCTCTCGAAGGTGTTGTGGAACCAGTAGCCGTCTCCGTCAAGCTCGGGCTCGGGGAGAGGTGTGCCGCCGCCTACGCTCGGGTTGCTTCCGTCGCCCCATTCGCTGTCGGGGAGCATTGACATAAGAGTTGTATAAGCCAGCTTAGGCTGATTGTTCTTGTCGTAAAGCAGAGCATCGCTTCCTGCGCTGAGCCATGAGTTAGCGTCGTTAGGACCCCAGATCTGGACAAGTGAAACCTTGTTGTCGTGGCTGGAGTTCCAGTCCATAGCGTGCTGGAAGATAGCCTTGTACTTATTAGCCTGATCCTGCTGAGAGAACTTTCCGCTCTCAACGCTGATATCAAGCTCTGTTACCTGTAACTCGATGCCAAGGTTGAGGTAATCGTCCATAGCCTTGAGGTAAGAAGTTGTATCGCCCCATGCGTTGCTTGCAGCAGCACTGATATGTGACTGCATACCCATGCCGTCGAGAACGCCCTTAGCCTTCAGAGGCTTCAGGATGGAGTTGATGATGCTGTTCTTCTTGCCGTCAGCAAATTCGTTATAGTCGTTGTAGAACAGCTTACAGGTTGCAGGAGCGTACTTTCTTGCGTAAGTGAATGCCTGCTCGATGAAGCTGTTGTCGCCGTAGACCTGAACCCAGGGTGAGTTGCCGTTGCCGTAGCCGCCGCCTCTCGGACCGCCGTTGCCTGCGTCTGAGATACACTCGTTACAAACGTCGTATGAGTAGAGGTTAAGAGTAGGATACTGAGTAGCGAAAGCCTCGAACATATGCTGGATGTAGCTTTCCATACGCTGATTCATAGTGTTCTTGTCTACCCAGCTTCCGCTCTGCTGGAAGTTGCTCTTGAAGAACCACTCGGGTGTCTGGCTGTGCCATACAAGAGTATGACCTCTGAAAGCGATGTTGTTCTTCTGAGCGAAGTCAGCGATAGCAGCACAGCTGTTGAGAGATACCTTGATATTTGTATTTGATGAGCCGTTCTGAACGAGAGTTGCGTCAGGCTTTGTCTCGTTCTCGCACTCGATAGCGTTGCAGTCCTTGAGGATGTTAGCAGTAATGCCCGAATTCTTTACAGTACCGCCGTTGAGGATGTTGCCTACACGGAAGTAGTTAGCGAACTCGTCTTTCAGACCCTTGCCAGCGGGAGCAGCGTTGACAGTGTTCTTTGATACCTGATTGGTGATGAGAACATCATCGAAAGCAAAGTCGTTGGTAGAATCTGTAGTGATAGTCAGACGGAACTCATAAACGCCCTTTGGAGCTTTGAACTCAGATGAGAGCTTTGTCCACTGACCGCCCTTTACCTCCTGTGAATCCAGTTCAACAGTAGTTTCCTCCTCGGTCTCCTCGTCGATGTAGAGAAGTGAGAGGCGGAATGTCTCGTCGCTTTCGCTGTAAACATTGACACTGTAGTCATATTTTACACCGCCTGTCAGGTACAGACCCTTAGAGGATGCAGCACCGTCGGAAGGTGATGTTCTGTTGCTGACCAGCATACCTCTTGAACCTGCGATACCGCTGCCGTCAGCAGCAGTAACGTCAACGTCAACTGTACTGCCGTGCCAGCCTTCGTATGTTACTTCAAAATCGTTTCTTACTGCTTCTGCTGCATAGGTAACATCAGCTACCTGCGGAAAAACAGCAAGCATTCCCGCTGTGCAGGCAATAGCCGTCAGAGCGGATGTGATTCTTCTGAATTTCATAATTATTTTCCTCCTCACAAATCATAAATTTTTTTGTTTTTGATCGAATCACTATTTGTGTTAATACCATGATATCATATGTACGTACATTTTTACAACCCACAAAATACAGATTAGGTGTACAAAACGAGGAGAAAATGTGATATTTTTGTGTCAATATTAACATCTTCCACATTGACCATACAATTATAATAGGCACTTTCAAAATGCTGTTCTGACTTATTTGCAAAGGAGAACTCGAATTTACAGAATTTGTATTTACTTATATTGTTAATTAATTATGAAGTTGTATTCTCTCAAAAAATTTTCATTCCCCGAAGTGCCAGTAATTCGCAATATTCTCCGTTTTCACCGCAACTATTGCATTGATTTTATTTTTGAAATATGGTAAAATATAATTTAAGACTGTTTTTATCTAAAGTTGAGGTGGTAAAAGGTGGACAAATTCAGCATACTAAAGGAAGTTTTCGGACACAGCGGATTCAGAAAGGGACAGGAGGAGCTTATCGACAATATCCTCGCAGGTCGGGACGTTCTCGGCATTATGCCTACAGGCGCAGGAAAGTCCCTGTGCTATCAGGTGCCTGCACTCCTTATGAACGGGCTGACTATCGTCATTTCTCCGCTTATATCACTGATGAAGGATCAGGTCAGCGCCCTGAACACCGCAGGTATCAGCGCCGTCTGCCTTAACAGCTCCCTCAGCGCCGAGGAGTACCGCATGGCTTTCGATGTGCTCTACAGCGGAAGCTGCCGAATACTCTACATCGCTCCCGAGCGCCTTGATTCTCCTGATTTCTCGGCGTTTGCCGCCAATACCCCTATCTCCATGATAACCGTTGACGAGGCTCACTGCGTTTCACAGTGGGGACAGGACTTCCGCTCCTCTTATCTGAGGATATCGGGCTTTATCAAGTCTCTGCCCGTCCGCCCTGTGGTCAGCGCTTTCACAGCCACCGCTACCCGTGAGGTGCAGGAGGATATAATCGCTCTGCTGGAGCTGAACTCGCCTTTCACCATGACTACGGGCTACGACAGGAGCAACCTTTTCTTCTCCGTCATGCGCCCCGACAACAAGTACAAGGAGCTTTCAAGGCTTCTTCGTGGATATACGGGCAAAAGCGGCATAGTTTACTGTCTTTCACGCAAGAATGTGGAGGACGTTTGCAGCAAGCTCCGTGACGAGGGCTTTTCCGCTACACGCTACCACGCAGGTCTTTCCGACACCGAAAGGCGTGAGAATCAGGACGATTTCATCTACGACCGCTGTCAGATAATGGTGGCTACAAATGCTTTCGGCATGGGTATCGACAAGTCCAACGTTTCCTTTGTCATACACTACAATATGCCGAAAGACCCCGAAAGCTACTATCAGGAGGCTGGCAGAGCAGGGCGTGACGGCGAGCCTGCCGAGTGCACCGTTTTGTACAGCCCCTCCGATGTGCGTACAAACCGCTTTATGATAGAGAATTCCCGTGAGGAAAATGCCGAGCTTGACGATGAACAGCGTTCCCTCATGCTTGACAGGGACATGGAGAGATTGAAGCAAATGACGTTCTACTGCACCACCGCCGACTGTCTCCGTGGCTTTCTGCTTCGGTATTTCGGCGAGCCGAACGTGCACTACTGCGGAAAATGCTCCAACTGCACCGAGGGCTTTGAAACTGTTGACATCACCCTTGACTCAAAGAAGATACTTTCCTGCATTTACCGCATAAAACAGGCTTCGGGCTATGATTACGGCAAAAGCATGGTGACCGATGTGCTCAGGGGGAGCAAGAACGAGAAACTGCGGAATATGGGCTTCGAGAGCCTTTCCACCTACGGTATTATGAAAGAGACCACCGCCAAGCGCATACGTGCGGAGATAGACTATCTCACCGAAAACGGCTATATTTCCGTATCCGACGGGGACTTTCCGCAACTGCGGCTCGCTCCGAAGGCGGCGGAGATACTGAAAGGCGGCAAGACCCTGACCATGAAGATGCCGAGGGAGAAAAAGCCTGCCAAGAAGAAGGACGACAACCTCACCGCCGACGATTTCCTGTTTGTGGAGCTGAAAAGTCTCCGCTCCGAGATCGCACGGAGGGAGAATGTTCCTGCGTATATCGTCTTTTCCGATGCGGCGCTGAAAGATATGTGCCGTATCAAGCCCGTGGATATACCGCATTTCCTGACAGTTTCGGGAGTGGGAAGCGTAAAAGCCGAGAAATACGGCAAAGATTTCTGCTCATGCATTTCCGATTATTTGAGTAAAAAGACAGTTGAAGCTACATAATAAAGTAAAAACATAATTCTTATTAATAAACAATTAAGAAAAAACTGCTAAAATTATAACATTGATAGTGCTGAAATATGATAATATTAATGTGAGATATTGTATTAGAAGGGGGTGAGCGGATGAGCGACCTCACCGGGATCACCTACAGCAATGAGATAATAGATGTTGTAGAGGAATTCGATTACGACACCCAATGTGAACAGTATAATCGGTATTTCAAAAACTGGCGGAAGAATAAGCAGAATCCCTATGCGTTCAACTTCGAGATGAACAAAAGGGAAAGCGTGTATATAGAGAGCAAGGGCTTCAAGGTCCCGTCCATTGCGGATGCGGAAGCCGAAACTATAGGAAATATAATGAATATAGTCGGTATCGCCATGCTGATATGGATATTCGTTGACAATATCCTCGGCAAGGTCATTATCGAAGTGCTTGCGTATTTCGGTGTGAATATCCACTCCAATTTCCTCACATCCGCTCTTTCGGGAGGCGGTCCCGAGATCGTCACGGCTATCGTGTCGGTGTCCGCTTTAAAGATCCTGATACCTGCTGTTTACCTTAAAATAAAACTGAAAATGCCCAAAGAAGTGCGGTACATGAAAATGATGAACCATCCCGAGGAGCTTATACGCTCCCTTGCCATGACACTTGCTGTGGGCACAGTTACCTGCCTGCCGAGCCTGTACACCAACAGCACCACTCAGCTATACAGCTACTTCATGAACCTTGACGCAGACGTCAGCGCATGGGGACAGGCGGAGTTCATAGTATACACGGTGTACGACATAATCATACTTTCCATAATCATGGGGCTTTTCTATAACGGCGCTGTATTTGCGGCGCTGAGGCAGTTCGGGGATATGTTCGCCGTGGGGATGACCGCTGTCATTGCAGGACTTCTCGCACAGGACATAAGCGAATTGCCTGCCGCTGTATTCATAACGGTCATAGCCTGCTGCGGTATGCTCAGGTCGGGCTCGATATATACGGCATTTTTCGTGAGGATAGTCTATAGGATGTATATGCTTGCCATTGCGATGATAGAAGTCAATATGGGCGATGCGAACTTCCTTGACAAGAATTTCTTCATCCTCTCGGTATTCGTTGTTTCGGCACTGGCTGTGGGACTGTCGCAGATACTCATTGTGAAGCGCACGTACTACGCAGAATACAGCTCGGAGGTACCGCATAACAAAAGGGTGAGATTCGCATTCAGAGCGTATCCGTTCCCTGCAGTGGCGCTTCTGTGTGTGCTTGCCATGATATTGAAGCAGGTGTTCTGATGGAAAATAAATATATGAAGCGAGCGCTGGAGCTTGCGAAAGAAGCCTTTGCAGAGGGAGAAGTCCCCGTTGGCGCAGTAGTGGTGAAAAAGACCACGGGCGAGATAGTGGGGGAGGGCAGAAACAGGCGTGAGACTGCGAAAAATGCCCTTGCTCATGCAGAGATAGAGGCAATAGACATGGCTTGCAGGACACTTGGCGGCTGGCGGCTTCCCGAGTGTGCATTATACGTCACTCTTGAACCCTGCCCCATGTGCTGCGGAGCGATAATAAATTCCCGTATCGACAATGTTTACTTCGGCGCATACGACAAAAAAAGCGGCTCGGCGCAGTCGGTGCAGAGGATGTTCGAGCTTCCGTACAACTACCGCCCCGAGGTCATAGGCGGCATGATGGAGGATGAGTGTTCGGGTATCCTTTCCGATTTTTTCAGGGAACTCCGACTTCGCAGGCGGAAGTGAGCAGTAAGCAGTAAGTAGTTTTCAGAAATCAGAAAGTAGTGGGGCGATGCTTGGCATCGCCCCTGTATTTGGTTATATCCTTATCTGTTATTTATTCTTCTTATCTGCTTCTATTGCTTTTTCATTCTTGCAATAAGATCATCATATTTTTTCACGCACAGCCGCCGATTCATCTTCTTCCGAAATGCCGTCCGCTCTCATTTTTTTCTTTCTGCCGCTGTTTTTCAGCTTCTTCTTCAAGAGTGGTCATAAGTTTATGCATTTCCGTTCTAAAAAGCGTGGGCTGTTTGACAAATGTGCCGTCGGGGGATGGATACGGATAAATATAGCACAAGTAAACTCCTGCAGGCGATACAGCAAGTCTTTGAGCACCGTCGCTGCTTTTTCCGATGGTGATAAAGTCATCGGGAACTATTCCGTCATTTTTGCCGAAATCCCTTGTGCCGTATATTTCAAAATGCACAAATTTGAAGCCGTTGGAAATACGCAGAAAATCCGTGTAATGGTCGGGGAGCTTTTGGTTGGTGCGGCTTTCAAGTTCCGCTATTTCTTCTTCTGTAGCAGGAGGATTCGTATAATAGCTGTCTCTCGGGTAAATTCCCTTTTCGCAGAGGTATACGCAGGCTTTCATTATGCGCTCAAAGCGTTCGCTGACTGCACTGTTAACGTTGTCAGGGTTCTTCATACATTTTCTCCTTTAGCTTTATTGCTGTCTGTTTCAATAATGCTTTTTTTCTTCATCATCACGATAACAATTGCACCTGCAATGAGCAGAACGACCGTAGTGAATATACTTCCCTCGATTCCGAAATTTCCGCCTGTGAGTATCTTGCTGTCGGATGCGGCTGTTGTCTTCATAACGGACTCAACCTCATTTGTGCCGCTGACGCTGATACCATAAAAGTTGCCCTGTGTGCAGTTCCATATGCTGTGTATGGCACATCCGCCCCAGATATCGTCCATGAGTATCATATACAGTGCCGCAAATGCCGCAAAAAGCGCCAGATTGATGAACACCAGAGGCCCGAAGCCCGGGTTTGCGGCGTGGGCAAGGGAGAATGCCACGGAGCTGACGGTAATTGCCAGAACAGCGCTGTTTCTGCCGCCGATACTGTTCATCAGGTAGCCACGGAAAACGAATTCCTCGCTCATGCCCTGAAAGAACCAGCCCAGTGCAAAAAGTGCGATGATACCATAGTTCACATTGGTACAGAGGGTTATTTTCTGTGCGCCGAAAAGTGCGCTGAGAAGCACTATGGCTGTCATTAAAGCAATGCCGATGAGAAGTCCCAGCAGATAGTGTGGGATGAGCTTTTTCTTACGCATACCCATCGAGCCGAGGGAGCGCATTTCACCGAAGCGGCAGTAGAGCATACTGATGATAGTGCCGAAAACGGTGCTGATAAGCGTTGGTATCATTACCGCAGGCGGAGCGATGACCTTGTTTGCCACACGCATTGAGTCGGCAAAGGATATCTTGTCGCCTGCCTCGTAGCCCATTTTTGCGAACTCCTCCAGCATGGGCTTGGTGGTGAGAATAGTGGGGACTATGCCCTCGAAAAGGTATATGACCAGAAACACCACAACGAATGCGATGAGAATTGAGCTTAATTTTGGCGAAGCGTGGGACTTTGACGCTTCCTCGAATATCCCTGATTTAAATTTTAGCATGACCGTACCTCCTATGGCTTATGATATGATTATATTTTAACTGTTATAATATATTTTGTCAAGTCGAGCCGGCGTATATCACGCCTCGCTCGTAAACTCGCTTACTCTCTGCGGGACTTTAATTCTGCTTTCGCTCGCCGGCACTAAACAGGTGTCAGGGGGAGGGCGCAAATTGTGCGACCGTCGGTTACATCAAAAATGGCATGAAACCGTTGCAGGAAACGCCGCCCCTGCATTCTCAATTCTCCATTCTCAATTCTCAATTTCCGAAAACACCTGCCGCATCAAAAATTACTCGCCGTTCATCTATGCATTGTTTCTACAGAATGTATAAAAAACCTCCCGAAAACCCATTTGTTTTTACTTGACAAACCTTTAAAAATAAAGTATAATTATAGTATGTATAATTGTCGGGAATGATATGAACAGTCGTTTTCCTTTCACAGTGAACAGGATCAAGCGGTTTTTCGCTTCTTCCCACAGCTTCACACCACTATTCACAGAAAGGGATGACGATATGATCAAGCATGAATTTTCCGAGATCGCACCTGAGATAGTCAGACTCGCAGAACGCTCTATGGAGGGCTATAAAATCGACCCTGCTCTCTATACCCAATACGACGTAAAACGTGGACTCCGTGACCTTAACGGCAACGGCGTCGTGGCAGGACTTACCAACATCAGCACCATCAAAGTGCTCGACACAGGCGAGGATATGCCCAACCACGGCGACGGTAAGCTCTACTACAGAGGCATCGACGTCGAGGATATAGTCGCAGGCTTCATAAAAGAAAAGCGTTTCGGCTTCGAGGAAACTGTCTATCTTCTGCTCTTCGGCACTATGCCCACAGAGAATGAACTGGTCGAATTCAGAAGAATTCTTGCCGATTACCGCAGTCTCCCCCCGACATTCACCCGTGACGTCATCATGAAAGCCCCAAGCGACAATATGATGAATTCACTGGCTAAAAGTGTACTTGCGCTGTATTCCTACGACGAAAAGGCGAATGATATCTCTGTACCCAACGTCCTCAGACAATGTATCGAGCTCATCACCCTTTTTCCGCTGCTTTCCGTCTACGGCTACAACGCTTACCAGTATTCACGAAACGGCGGCTCGCTGTTCATCCACGATCCGCATCCCGAGCTCTCCATTGCTGAGAATATCCTCTATATGCTCCGTCCCAACAAGCACTACACGGAGCTTGAAGCACGCATCTTAGACCTTGCCCTCGTTCTCCACGCAGAACACGGCGGCGGCAATAACTCCACCTTTACGGTGCACGTTGTCTCCTCCTCGGGCACTGATACCTACTCCGCTATAGCTGCTGCCCTCGGCTCGCTGAAGGGTCCAAAGCACGGCGGCGCAAACATCAAGGTGGCTATGATGTTCGAGGATATGAAATCTCAGGTAGGCGACTGGACTGACGAGGATGAGGTGAAGGAATACCTCCGCAGACTTCTCCATAAGGAAGCCTTCGACAAGGCTGGACTCATATACGGCATGGGACACGCTGTATACTCCCAGTCCGACCCGAGAGCCAAGGTATTCAAGCAGTTCGTGGAAAAGCTCTCAGCCGAAAAGGGCAGAGAGGAAGAATTCAGGCTCTACTCACTGGTGGAAAAGCTCGCTCCCGAGGTCATCACCTCAGAGCGCAGGATCTACAAGGGTGTCTGTGCCAACGTCGATTTTTACAGCGGTTTCGTTTACAGGATGCTGGGTATCCCCGATGAGCTTTTTACTCCGCTGTTTGCTACGGCACGCATAGCAGGCTGGTCAGCTCACCGTATAGAGGAGCTTATCAATTCAAACAAGATTATCCGTCCCGCATACAAAGCTATATCGCCGATGCGTGAGTATACGGACATGGAAAACAGGATCGACTGAACCTAAGTTTCAGAAATATACAAGGCATTATACTTTCAGGCTTCCCTCTCATACCGCTTCGGATGTGCAGCAGAAGCGGCTGTTACGGAGGAAATGCCCTTACAACGACTATTTGGAAGGAATGAAATTTTATGAACAATTCAACAGAGCTTTTTGAACACAAAGATATAAAATGTGTAAAGCTGGAAGCAGGCGGCTATGAGGCATGGCTGGCTTATGAGATAGGCGCTAACGTTATCCGCCTCAGAGACAATACCAACGGTCTGGAATTCTTCCGCTACAGCGACGAGAATACTGCCGCTGACATCAAGCAGTCTCCCGAGGTATGGGGACTTCCTACCCTCTATCTGCCGAACCGCTTTGCAAACGGTGTGCTCAAGGCATCGGACGCTGTATACAACCTGCCGATAAACGAAGCAGCACCGTACAATAACCATATCCACGGATTCCTTCACAAGAGAGCACATGAGGTCATCGAGCACAATGCTGACAGCAACTGTGCATGGGTAAAGACAAGATACGTTTATGACGAAAATGACGAGTTTTTCAGCTATCTGCCTGTCAAGTTCACAGCAGAGTACACCTTTACTCTCTCCGAGCAGGGTCTGGAGCTGAATATCCGCTTCACAAACAATTCTGATGTGATGCTGCCAATGTCGCTGGCTTCACATACTACTATAAATGCACCGTTCGTTGACGGCGGCAAGGAGGAGGATATCCGCCTTACTGTGCCGATAAGCAAGAAGTGTGAGCTGAACGAGAGATGTCTCCCTACAGAGCGCCTCAAAACTCTCACCATGTACGACCTTGAATACAAGAACGGCGCAAAGTGCCCTGTTCTTCAGGTCTGCGACAATGATATGTACGTAGGCGAAACTATCGATATCGGCGGCGGAAATTTCTTCCACGGCGTTATCGCTGAGGATGCAGCAAGCGGAAAGAAGCTGTGCTACGAGGTATCGGACGAGTACAAGTTCTGGATAGTATGGAACGACAGGGGGGAGAAGCACTATTTCTGCCCCGAGCCGATGACAGCTATGATAGACGCTCCTAACCTCTCACTGGACAAGGATATCACAGGATATACCGAAGTAAAGCCCGGCGATACCTTTGAGACACACCAGCGCTTCTTCACAAAGCTCCCTGCTGCTCAGGACTAATGACATAAAACCAAATAAGTCGTTCACATCCCCTGTTTTTAAGCAGGGGGTGTTTTTATGTATCATCAGTTGTCAGAAAGTAGAAAGTAGGGGCGCACAGTGTGCGCCCGCAGGTTGTTGAAAATATATCGTTAGGCACGGGCTGATGTGGGCATCAGCCCCTACATTTTACCTATTCTTCGTTACCGTGTAGGGGGCGATGCTCACATCGCCCCTACAGATGATAACGATATATTAACAAATTGTAGGGGCGCTTTCCGAGCGCCCGTGTTGAGCTTTACGTTTTTCATCGTAAGCTCGGGCGAGCGGAACTCGCCCCTACATCCTGACACCTCTCCTGCAAACTACTTACTAATTACTACTCACTTCTTTATGCGGCAGGCACGGGACGTCGAGGACGCCGTCCCCTACACACTACTTTTTGATTACTACCATTT